>QIIH01000418.1 GCA_003229235.1 Flavobacteriales bacterium
AAAAGTGGAGTTATTGGCGAAGTAGATAACAGACTATTAATGTACTTAATCTTTACAAGTAGAAAAACAAACAACCCTTTGCATTGCATCAGCTTGGGAAGTTCTGGAGTTGGAAAAACACATTTACAATCTAAAGTATCAGAACTCATTCCAGAAGAAGATAAAATAGAAATTACAGTCTTATCAGCAAACGCCTTTTATTACTTCAATCGCACAGAATTACAACACAAATTAATATTGATTGAGGATTTAGATGGAGCAGAAAGCGTACTTTATCCATTACGAGAACTGCAATCTAAAAAGCGCATTACCAAAACAGTAGTTCATAAAGATCGAAAAGGCAATACAAAAACCATCCATTTAACGGTTGAAGGTCCTGTAAGTGTTGCAGGTTGTACCACACAAGAAAGTATTTACGAAGATAATAGTAATAGAAGTTTTCTTTTATATATCGATGAAAGCGCAGAACAAGATATTAAAATAATGAACTACCAGCGCGCCGTGTCGGCGGGACAAGTAAATGAAACTCAGCAAATAGAAGCTAAAGAAATACTCCAAAACGTTCAGCGTATTTTAAAACCTATCAAAGTTATTAATCCGTACGCAATGTATTTATCGCTGCCATCGGCAGTATTTAAACCACGAAGAACAAATAGCCATTATTTACAATTTATTGAAGCGATTACATTTTATAAGCAATACCAAAGGGAAAAACAGTACGATACAGAAACAGGCGAAGAGTTTATAGAAACCGAAATCGAGGACATACAGGAAGCCAACGAATTAATACAAGAGGTTTTACTGCGTAAAAGTGATTTATTGAACGGTGCTTGCAGACAGTTCTTTGAGAGCCTAAAGGCATATCTAAAAAAAGAAAACCAATCAACTTTTAGCAATGCAGAAATCAGAAGAACATTACGTGTAAACCCAAGTAACCAAAAAAGATATATGGTACAGTTACAGCTTGCCGAATTGGTTCGTAAATCTAAAGGAGACAAACGTAAAGGATATGTTTATGAGGTTGTTAGTTATGATGATTACGAAGCTACAAATAAGCAAATACAGGAATTACTACAATCTGCATTACAGGGTTTAGAGGTTCAAAGTAGTTCATAATGGTTCAATCGCTAAAATGAACCAATAGTACAACTGAAAACCAACCATTTACACAAGTGGTTCACAAAACTCTCAAAAACACATACCCTAATGAAAAAATTGAGCCTAAATAATCACAGTTATAAAGTGTTGTTACAAGAGTTTAAGCAATGGCTCGATATTTTGGGCTATGCAGAAACCACGGTTTACAACTTACCAAACCACCTAAAAGAGTTCTTTAATTACCTCGAAAATAATAATATAAATCAGCTTAATCATATAGAAACCAATCACGTAACCGACTACTACAAATACTTACAGGAGCGACCCAACCAAAGGCGACAAGGCGGACTCAGCAAAGGCTATCTGAATAAACACCAACAGACACTTTTTAAATTTAGAGAATATCTAAAACACCACAACCACAAAGGCATCAACATACATTTAAAGTACGAGACTGGCAATGCCAGAGATAGTCTGAGTGTATGCAATTTACAAGAAGCAAAACAGCTTTTTAAGGCAACAGCGTTCAGTCACGAACAAGTAAAGCTTCAGCAACGAGATAAGGCGATATTGGTCTGTTTTTACAGTTGCGGACTGCGAAGAAATGAAGTCGTACATCTAAATTTGGGTGATGTTCTTTTTGACAAAGAAAGATTGTTTGTAAGACAGGGAAAAAATTACAAAGAACGTTTTGTTCCCATCAACAAGCACAGTTCAAGAATATTGGAAGAATATATTTACGATTACCGACCAGAATTTAGAAACAGCAAAGAAAGTGAAGCATTGTTCTTGAATTACAGAGGAACGAGGTTACAGGGAATGAGCTTTGCAAATCGTCTGTGGGCAATCATAAAAGCAACAGACAATAAAGAACTGCAAGAAAGGAACATCACGTTGCACAGCCTACGGCACAGTATCGCAACACATCTTTTGGAACAGGGCGCAGACATCGAGCACATCAGTAAATTTTTAGGACACAACTCATTGGAGAGTACTCAAATCTACACACATTTTTTAGAAATCAAAGGCGACGATTATGTACAAAATCTATTTAGAGAAAAGAGGTTACAGCAACAGGACTATCCCAACATACCAAAAGGCGGTAAATCGTTTTGAAGAATGGTGTATTACCTACGGAACACAGCCCGAAAGCATCGATTACAGAACGTTCCTAAAATACATCGAAGAACTACGGAAATCAAAGCTGAAACCCAGAACGCTAAAGGGGTACATCGCAGCACTAAAGATCTACTTCAATTATCTTGTGGAAGAAAATTACAGGCTTGAAAATATCATCGAGCAAATCAATATCAAAGGCGTAAAGCAAGAAGTGATACACAATATTTTAACCTCGGACGAACTCGAAGATTTATATTACTCCTATCAAACACAAATCGGAAATCCTTTAGCAAGAAAACGCAATAAAATAATGTTGGGTCTGCTCGTCTATCAAGGCTTGACAACATCAAACCTACAAAAATTACAGGTCGAGAACATACAGCTCTACAAAGGAAAATTGGATGTATTGGGAACCAAGAAAAGTAATGGAAGATTATTAGAAATCAAACCCTGGCAACTAATGGAGCTGATGGAATACTTGGGCGAGGTACGGCCAAAGATTTTGGAGCAGACCAATAAGGAAACAGAACAACTTTTTTTACCGCTCGGAACAAGCTTCAAATTACAGAACAGTTTGGCTAAGATAACAAAGGAGCTAAAGGCAATCAACCATAAATTTATCGATGTAAAGCAAATAAGAACAAGCGTTATCGTGAATTGGTTGAAACAACACAATCTTAGAAAAGTCCAATATTTAGCCGGACACCGTTACATCAGTTCAACCGAACGTTACCAACAGGACGACCTAGAAAGCCTTCACAAAACGATAAACACGTTCCATCCATTTAGTTGAATGAAACATCAAAATAGGTATCGCAATTTGCGACACCCAATTAAAAAACTATTTTTACAAACAGAAATTACATTATAAAATGACTGAGAATACAAACGAAAAATCATTAGTTACAAACGAATTAATAGCAAGTAGAATATTACTAATTAGAGACCAAAAAGTAATGGTAGATGCTGATATTGCAGAACTTTATGGTGTAACTACAAAACGCTTAAATGAACAAGTAAAAAGAAATATAAATCGCTTTCCTTCTAATTTTATGTTTGAGCTGACAAAAGAAGAAAAGAATCAGGTAGTCGCAAATTGCGACCACCTCGAAAAGTTAAAGTTCTCACCAGTTTTACCAAAGGTTTTTACAGAACACGGTGTAATGATGGTTGCTAATGTTTTAACAAGTGAAAGAGCAATACAAGTAAGTATCCAGATTATAGAAGTGTTCGTAAAAATGCGTGAAATGCTGACCGATAATTTAAGTTTAAAGCTTGATATTGAAGAAATCAAAAAGAAACTATCAAGTCAGAGTAAAAACATAGAATTGGTCTTTAATTATTTAGATGAATTAACTGAAAAGAAAGACAACGAAGAACCAAGAAAAAAAGTAGGCTACAAACCCGATACCGAATAAACCCCCACAAAACAAAATCCAGTTTTTTCATTCCTCAAAATCCTCTGCCTTTTGTTTTGTTCCGCTCGCCACCACAATGTAAGTTTTTATGCGCCAACGCACTTGTAGCACATTGCTTGAAAAAAGCAAAGAGCTACGCCAAGAAAAAATCTAATGCATAAAAACTTACCCAAAGCTATCTTTACATAATTTGCATTATAATACTTGCTCGCACCATCAATGCCGTAGTTATAATGTAAACTATGTAAAATAGCCGACTTCTCCCACGCTCAAACCCTGCCGAAATCCGAAAGTATTAAGGGAGCAGTTTGTGTCGCTCTATGCCGCTGGGCAACCATTTTTAGAACAGCCGAACCCAAGCGCACCGCCAGCCGCTGTTCGGCTGTTCCAAAAACGAAAAAAGCCTAACATTACCTGTATCGGACATCAAAGTCATTTTTATGATATTCTTTTGTCCTGAAAAAGGATGTCACAGCTTTTCTGAAAACAAAATCCGTCCTTGTAAAACGTTGAAACCCTTTGCTGTGAATTTAAAAATATTATGATGGAATTATTAATTATATGCTCGACCCTGCTACTGGTTCTGGTGGTGTATTGGATAATGGGTCCGAAGAAAGCCCGAGAGATAAATCAAGAAATGGTAAAGCTGCTCCGTGCAATCTTATGGAAGGAGTAAGCGAAACGTTCCGTTGGGAAATGTGCTGCGCTGGATGGTGCGCTGATAGTGCATTTTTCAACGGAATAAAACAACCATCGGGCGTTAGTGCGTTGAGATTGGAAGCGCAGATGCAAGTCTGTGCGTTGGCAAGGGAGCAAGGCACAGTAATAAACTTCCGAATTAAATACTGATGTTCAATGCCTTACGAGGAACTTTGGACGGATGCAAAATAATACTATCTTTATGTCTTGAAATTGATGTACGTTCTTTAATTTTTTTGGAATATATTTTTGAGGGTGTGTGCGTAAAAAAGTGTGCCTTTTTTGTAAAAAATGCAGTAGTTACTATCCTTTTGGGATGCCAATGCCAAACAGAAATATTGAAGGACAATACCGCTACGCCTACCAAGGACAGGAGAAAGACCCCGAAACTGGAATGGAGGCTTTTCAATTGCGCTTATGGGATAGTCGCATAGGTCGTTGGCTTACAACTGACCCTTATGGTCAATATCATAGTCCGTATTTAGGAATGGGGAACGACCCAATTAATGGGATTGATCCTGATGGAGGGTTTAAAACTAAATTCGGGGCTTGGTTGTACAAGACATTTAACGGTACAGGAGGTTCACTTTTTGAAAACGATTATGGAACTTGGGGTATTGATATTTCTGATGGAAGTTATGAAAGTGGAGTAAATATTATTACGGGAACTCAATGGGAAAGTAATAACTTAAATAAATTTGCTTTAGGTAAATCTTCTGGTGCAAATTTTAATACATCATTACTGTTTTTTGGTTTAAACTTTTCTGGGGATATTAGCCAAGTACAATTTACTAAATTTCCAAGCCAAACATCTTTTTATGCCAATGGCTCAATTGGAGATGCAATGGGTACAGAAGTTGATGTCTCTGTAGGTTTAGATTTTGAAGGTTTTATTGGGTTTTATGATGGTGATGCAAAAAATATAAGTCAAAATAGTTTAGAAGGAGTGTTTTATAAAAATTCCCTTGGAGCTGGAGCGTCTATTGGTTTCGAACTAAGTGGCTCAATAGCTTATGTTCAAACTGCAGCTGATATATATGGAGGAACTTGGACTTTTATTGCAGCAGGTGTGCACGGAAGTGTTGGTCCTCAAGTAGCATTAACAGGAGGAGTTAAAATTGGCTTAACAACTTCAGTTGGACAGTCAAACTATTTAGGGTCAATTCCTACTCCTTTTTC
>QIIH01000163.1 GCA_003229235.1 Flavobacteriales bacterium
AATCGTGTATTTGATTAATTATTTGTGATTTGAGGATTAAAGACCTCTAACAATTAAACAGATAAACACATCAACGAATAAACTTTTTAATTAATAGTCAATAATCAATATAATGTATGCCAGGATTTGAAGTTTTTGGCGCCGAAGAGCGCAAACACGTAAACGATGTTTTAGAAAGCGGAATACTAATGCGCTACGGTTTTGATCCTATGCGCAATGGCCATTATAAAGCCCAAGAATTTGAAACCCAATTTGCTCAAAAAATGGGTAGCGACTACTGTCAATTAGTCTCTAGCGGAACCGCTGCTTTAACCGTTGCTTTGGCTACAGCTGGTATTGGAGCAGGGGACGAGGTAATTATGCCAACCTTTACTTTTGTGGCTAGTTTTGAGTCTATCATGGCAATTGGAGCAGTTCCTGTGTTGGTAGATATCGACGACACCCTTACTTTAGATCCTAAAGCTGTTGAGGCTGCCATTACTTCTAAAACTCGCTGCGTAATGCCTGTGCATATGTGTGGTTCTATGGCTAATTTGGATGCATTAAAAGCAATTTGCGACAGCAATGACTTGATTCTTCTAGAAGATGCCTGTCAAGCAGTAGGAGGTAGTTATAAAGGGGTTATGCTTGGTGCTTATGGCGATTTGGGCTGTTTTTCTTTCGATTTTGTAAAAACTATCACTTGTGGCGAGGGCGGCGGAGTAATTACTAATAACGAGCAATATGCCAAACGAGCAGATCAGTTTCAGGATCATGGTCACGATCATGTTGGTAGTGACCGTGGGGCAGAAGGACATCCGTTTTTAGGATATAACTATCGTATCTCAGAACTTCATGCTGCTGTTGGATTAGGACAATTAGAGAAGTTTGATCAAATAATTAACCGCCAAAAAGAACATTATTCTATCATGAGAGAAGCACTTTCTCAAGTAGATGGGGTAAATTTTAGAACAGTACCAGAAGGCGGTGTCGAAAATTATTCTTTTTTAAGTTTTTATATGCCCACGCAACAATTAGCACAAGAAGGACATCAAAAATTAGGCGAAGCAGAAGTAGATGCTTGTTTTTATTGGTACAGTAATAGTTGGCATTACATTAATGGGTGGGAACACTTGAAAAATGCAAAAGCAATGGGCGGTTTAAACGAATCAATCAAAGCACAACTGAGTACTTTAGCGAATAAAGATTTCTCTAAAAGTGACCATTGGATGGGTCGTAATATTTCGTGTTTGGTAAAAGTAGGTTGGACAGACGATCAAGTAAAAGAACGAGCAGCAACTATGCAAAGAGTATTACAAACTCAGGTTAATAGTTAATGTAGTCTGTAATTTCAAGACCATAACCAACGATGCCAACTCTTTTTTTCTCTTGAGTATTTGAGATTAGTTTGATTTTACTAATATTTAGATCGTGTAAAATTTGCGCCCCTATGCCAAAGTCTTTTTGATCCATCTTGATACGTGGTGCTTTTACAACCTCTTGCCCATTTTGAGCCTCCTTAAGCTCACTTAAACGGTTTAATAGATTAAGCGACTGTGCTTGCTGATTAATAAAGACAACGGCTCCTTTTTCCATTTTATCTATCATAATAAACATGTCGTCTAGCTTTTTGTCGGCATTGTTGGTTAGCGTACCTAAAATGTCGTTGTTTACAAGTGTAGCGTTTATTCTCACTGGTACAGATTCGTTTGCTTCCCAGGTTCCTTTAGTAAGAGCGATATGTACTTGATCGTTGGTGGTTTGTTTGTATGCTCGCAACCTGTACTTCCCAAAATTAGTAGTAATCTCAAAATCTTCCATCTTCTCGATCAAAGAATCATGCTGCATGCGATATGCCACTAGATTTTCGATGGAAATAATTTTTAAATCAAATTTTTTGGCAACTTCAGATAGTTCCGGTAAACGTGCCATGGTACCGTCCTGGTTAAGAATTTCGACCAATATTCCGACAGGTTCAAAGTCAGCAAGTCTTGCAAGGTCAATGGCAGCTTCTGTATGGCCGGTTCTTCTTAAGACACCGCCTTCCTTAGCACGTAAAGGAAAGATATGTCCTGGACGCCCTAAATCTTGTGCTTTCGTGTCTAGATTTACAAGTGCTTGAATTGTTTTGGCTCTATCGTGAACAGAAATTCCAGTAGTACAACCGTGTCCAATCAAATCGACAGAAACTGTAAATTGAGTATGGTGCAAAACGGTATTATTCTCTACCATCATGTTTAGTTCGAGCTCTTCGCAACGCCGTTCTGTTAACGGAGCACAAATAAGACCACGCCCGTGGGTAGCCATAAAATTGATCATTTCTGGAGTCACGCATTCTGCGGCAGCGATAAAGTCTCCTTCGTTTTCGCGGTTTTCATCATCTACAACAATAACCACCTTACCCTGTCTAATATCTTCAATAGCAGCAGTGATAGTGTCCAGTTGAATAGAAGGTTGTGACTTAGTAAGCATCGTGATAAATTTTGAAATACAAAGATAATGCTTCGCAACGAATTGCCTTATTAAAACAACATTATCTTAACAGTTGCATGTCTTCTTTTACCTTCTTTTTAAGAAAGAAGTAAAGTATAAAATACAATGGGAGACCAATAAGTAAAACCACAAATACTACATCGGTACTGAGTGTTTTATTCAAGTTTTTGTAAATCCTATAATAGGAGGCAATGGATCGTGCCAAATTAACTACAAAGACTCCCAATACCGCATAATAGAATATTAAAATAGCAGAGCTAAAACCAGCAGTTAGTTGTATTTCGTATATTTTTAAAATAGTAGATGTCGAATAAATTAGTATCGTTAGTATATAACTAATAAAAGCATACTTGGCATATTTTGAGTAACTTTTTAAAGACGCTTGAGACTGAGTATAGGCATAGTTTTCAAAATTGCCTTGAAGTTTTAATTCCATTTCGCTTGTGCCTTGCTCTGCTACTAATTTCAGGGCCTGGTCGCGATATTCATTTGAGTATTCGTACTGTCGATAATTTTTAACCACATCGATAAGCTGATGGGTATCCATTGCTGCCAAGGCTTCTAATTGAGCGGTTGATAAAACTTCTAATTGCTCGGTATCGATTACTGCTAGCTTAGGAGTTTTTCTAAAACGACCAAAAAACATATCGAAGTCTATAAGTGCCTGATCTGTGGTGGCTCTAACGGTAATCCAAACCCCTAAAGGAAGCAGAATTAAAGAAGACAACCAACTTGCCATAAAGGGACTAACAGAGCCGTCTTCTGCACTATTTTTAGCAAAAATCCCTATAAAGTGATAAACTAAAAACAATAGTATAGCTATTACCATTGGTAAACCAAAACCTCCCTTGCGAATCACAGCGCCCAATGGTGCGCCAATAAAAAATAAAATTACGCAAGCAATGGCAAAAACGTATTTCTCGTGTAAGGCAATCTCGTGCTTGATAATGTTTTTTCGCTTTAAAAAGAATTCATCTTTTTTTGCTTCTAATGTTTGAATAGTTCCGCTAACACTACTCTGTGCTATTTGAATGATTTTTTCCTGGTCTGTCACTTTAAAAACATCCATTGGGTTAATGATACTGTCTTTTAGTGCTTTAGGACTATAGCTATCTGCGATCCTATTTACTCCCGTTCGATAATGCATTGTCCCAGCAAAAGTGCTAATGTCTTTAGAAAAGTTGTGTGACAGTGTATCAATAGCTGGTATAAGCTCTCTAATGGGATACATCCCATGGCTGTTGATGCTTTGTTCTGCATCGAGATCTACATTATTAATTTCTGTTAAATCTATATTTATGGTGTATTGATCAAAGTAACTTTTGGCAAAAGGCTTCCTTTTGCGTTTCTCTATGCTTTTAACCTGAATGTCGTCATAGTAGTTTCCGTTTTGGAGTACTAGAGACAAGGTATTTGAGCCTTCCTCGCTAACTAGTTCGCCCTTTTCAGCTATCATCACTGTAAAATTCCCAGAGAGTTTCTCTTTCTTTTTATGAATAGTGACATCGTGCAAAAATTGGTCACGATCTCCCGATTTTTCCATAACCAAGATATTAATATTATCACCTACTTGACTGAACTGCCCTTCTGCAATAATCATTGCAGGCTTTTTCTGCGCTATGTTCCGCCGTAGATTGAGCGATTTATACTCGGCATAAGGAATCACGGTATTGGCAAACCAGAAAGCGGTTCCGCTTACAAGTAATATAAAAAAGGTTAAGCTTCGCATGGCACGCTGCAAAGAGATGCCCGTACTTTTCATAGCTGCGAATTCGTATTTTTCGGCAAAATCTCCAAATACCATTAATGAAGAAACCAAAATGGTAAGTGGTAGCACCAAAGGAATCAGCTTAGGGGAGAAGTACATCAAAAATTTAAGGACAATCCCAAGGTCTAAGCCTTTTCCAGCCAATTCAGAAATGTACAGCCAGATAGTCTGAAGCACAAAAATGAACATCAGAATTAAAAAGACGCTAATAAAGGTTCTTATGTATGTGACTAATATGTAGCGGTCTAGTATTTTCAATAATATTGGGCTTAATTAATCCTATTTATATAAAAGCCATCTTTTGCATATTTGGCTTCGTCAAAACTAAACAAGGTGTCCGATATTGGCTGATTTGTTTTGAAAGAATTAACAGTTATAGTGTATTTGGTGCCTCTGGCATCTGTCTGAATTAACCTGTAAATGTGTTTGGTTTGCACATCGATCCCAAGAAGAATGTCTTTAATCTCTGCATTAGAGTCTATAGGAATTAACTTAATGTACTGTATTTTTCGACCTTTTACGTTCTGAACGATATCCTTAGAATAGCGATATCCGTTTTCGTAAAACGTTAGCATTTTAGAAGGAGTAATCTCTTTATCTTCTTTTGCATTGTAAATGCTTATGGTTACTTCTTCGTCTTTAGGAACGATATTAAAAATTTGCTTCCCATCAAACATGCGAGTGGTTCCCATCATGTTTAATACATACATATCTCCTTTAATAGTAACATCTCCACGTGTTTCTTGGTTTACACCTTGGCCTTCATTGCTAAGTGTATTTTTAAACGAAATAACAATATTGTCATAACCGCGAACCTTATGGGAAACCTCGTCTAACAAAGCTTTCGCATCTTGGGCCATTACCAGAGAGCTACTTAAAACTAAAAAAATTAAAACTCCAAGCTTTTTCATTATCATGTGTTTGTCTCATTATCTAATAACATACTCAAGGCTTCTAGTGTTGGCACTAAAACCTGACGGGCTTTACTGCCTTCAAATGGCCCGACTATACCTGCAGCTTCTAATTGATCGATAATTCGGCCAGCTCTGTTATATCCTAGTTTTAGTTTACGTTGTAACAAAGAAGCCGAGCCTTGTTGTGCTATAACAAGTACTTCGGCGGCACTTCTAAACATTGAGTCACGTTCGTCTATGTTCATATCAAGATTTGTACCACTTTCTTCTCCAACATATTCAGGAAGCAGATGCGCTTCAGGATAGGCTTTTTGCGAACCGATATA
>QIIH01000064.1 GCA_003229235.1 Flavobacteriales bacterium
AATATTCCTCTTGACAGAAAATTTTATAATTATTTAACAGCTAATATGTTAGAAATGTTAAATTTTATTCTGTGATTTTTTGATATCCATTCAAATTTCCTTTTCCCCAATCTTCGAGTTCTTGTTCGCTCCATAAATCTGGGAAGAAAACACGCCGTTGGTATCTAGGATGCATATATTTATGCCAGTCACTACCGCCAGTAGCCTCTACATTTACCTTACCAGAATCAAGGTATTTAGCAGCCGCATCATAATGGTGCATTACCCAACTAATGTTTACCGTATGATCGTAATGTCGCATCGCATTAATTAGGCTTACATCTTTCTGGTATTCCTCTGGAAGGGTCTTAAATTTAGTCCATACGTTAAATTCGTTATACTCCTTCATCCATTGGATAAGTTCTTTTTTATATTGCTTCTCGAAGTTTTTTATGAGCATATTTTTCTTGCCAGTTTTAGGGTCATTCCCTGCGGCTTGCCAATACATATTGTCAAAAGCATGCTCATAAGGTGTTTCTCTGTTTATAGTTTTTCTGAATCTGTAATCTATTAAATTGATGAGCTCTGTAGAAGCTATTTCGATTTTGCGATACTGCACAGACTGAAAACCACTCGCAGGAGTAAGCGTGTCTCTAAACTTCATATACTGCTTTACTTCCATCCCTGCTCCCATAATATCGAAAGAGCTAGAAAGCATATCAAAGTATCTGCTAATTCGCATTAAATGCATTTCAAATTTGGTAGGGGCAATGTCTTGAGTGTGCGAAATTTGCTGCATCTCCCAAAGAATCATTTTAAACAACAATTCGTTTATTTGATGGTACATAATAAATACCATTTCGTCTGGCAATTGGGTGCGCTGTGTTTGCAAGCCTAGCAAGGCATCTAGTTGTATAAAGTCCCAGTATTTCATGGGTTCGGCATGCAGCAAGCCAGAAAGATGTACGTCTGGGTTCTGGCCCATAGCCTCGTATTTTTTGTCTATAGCTGCTAAGAGTTCTTCTCTATTCATTTTGATTTGTTTTTAAAAAGGGTGTTATAAAATTAAGGCAATACGAACCGAATACTAAGTATAGTCCACGAAAAGAGGGTAGAAACCTTAAGAAAAAGGAGATTTAATGTTCAAATAGCTCGAAACAGCATTTATTGCAAAAACCGATATATGGCTACTATACATTTTAAAAATATTATAGGTCAAAGCTAGGTAATTTGTCTGGTTTTTAAAAAGATGAGGTTGTTAAACAAAAAAACCACGCTTCTAGCGTGGCTCTTTTTGAATATTAAAGACTGTGGTTATCTAATAACCAGCTTTTTAGTAACCATTGTTGTTTCGTTAAACACACGAATCAAATAGATTCCTGGTGAGAGCGCAGAAACATCTATTGTTTGTTCTGTACTCGCATCTTGTAATGGCATAGCAATTAATTGCTTCCCGCTAATGTCGTATACCTCTACAGCTGCAATTCTGTTTTGTAGATCCCAACTTAAAGTAAAGTAACCGTTGGCCGGGTTAGGATACATCACAAACGAGTCAAGAGAAACATCATTTGTAGATAACAAACAATTTTCGTCAGGATCTGTAAGCGTAACCACAGTCTCACAACTTGCCTCTCTGTTAAAAGGATCTGTAACCGTTACCACTACATCGTTGGCGCCTAAATCGTCACAGCTAAAGGTATCTGGTACAATATCTACCTCATAATCGATAAGCATCAACGACTTTATGTCGTCTGTAAAACTAGGATCTAGAATCATATCAGGCGTAAATGTCATTAAATCTATAGTGTAGATAGAAGAGCATCCTCCAGTAGTAGAGCTAACTACTTTATTGTTCCCAACATATTCTATAGCTTGGGCTGTTCCTCCACAGCCACCATCTGGCACTACAAAACTAAATAAAGCTTGCGGAACACCCGTCGAAATAGGGATCTCGGTAATTGTCGCGACCGAAGTACCTCTCGCATGAATTAATCTGTCGTTATCAAAATCGTAGGTAAGCCCAACGCCAACGCCTGCAGTTTCTACTGTTGTAAGAGGAGTCATACTAAGGCTACTAATATTAAACTTATTTATCTCTCCTGTATTAAACACAAAATAAAGAGTGCCGTTTGAGCCAAATGCCATTGCTTGAGGGCTTGTACTACCTCCATCTGAAACAATTGCAGCTAACTCAACACGATCGCCTGTTTCTAAATCGAAAGTAAATAAGGTGCGACTCCCTCCAGAGCCACCTAGAAAATATACGGTCTGGTCTTTTGGATTATAGTCAAAAACAAATGCGCCTCCAGCACCTGTACTCTGAATATAGCTATCATCCCATGTAATATCGTCTGTATCGCGTTCGTAATCTAATTTAAATATATTTTCTACCCCACCTAAAAAAGGGTTTAAAGCGTATAGCTCGTTCATCGGGAAGTCTTCTACAAGAACATCTTCCGCTGTAGTTACAGCTGTAAAATCTGGTTGAATAGTTATCGCTGCCTCTTGGCAAGTAATTTCAAATGGAGTGAAGCTACCAACAAACATTAAATCTTTAAGACAAATATTATGCAAAGATCTATCGGAGAAATACGGAATTCTGCTTTTACCAGCGTATCATCAAATAATGTGGTTTGCAAAGGGCGAAGATTTTCATATGAACATTGGAACAGAAATTTTGGCAGCCAGAAGTGGTAGAGTGGTTCTTGTAAATGATGGCACAGCCGATGGTAACCCAAATGGAACAAACCTAATCACAATTTTGCACGACGACGAAACCGTTGCCGTATACTCGCATTTAACATTAAACGGAGTTTTAGTAAGCGTCGAAGATGAGGTAAATCAAGGTGATTTAATTGGCCTTAGCAGAAACACAGGCAATACAGGAGGTGTTTGGCATTTACATTTTTCTCTGCATCCTTGTTCTGGTCTTCCAGGGTTGCCAAACCCAGAGAGCTACCCAATAAGACCTGTCACCTTTAAAAATACGGAAGCAAATCCTCAAGGCCTCGGGACTGGACAGTGTTATACGGCAGATTAAAAAAAATTATCTAAAATTAATCTCCCTCATGCAGCTGTTTAGGCGGATACACTTTCGAGAAAATCCACCCAAAAATCATGGCAATTAAGAAGGAGGGCGCGAGGACATCAAGGGCCACAAAATACTCCCCAACGCTTTCTATATTTTGAAAAACAAATTTAAAGAGGATTACAGAGAAAAACCCAGCAATCATCGATGCAATGGCCCCTTTTTCTGAATAACCCTTCCAAAACAGCGTTAAAATGATAACCGGACAGAAGGTGGCTGCTATTCCGGACCACCCAAAGATAATTACCCAGAATACCTGCCTCTCAGGCGATACAACTGCAATTGTCATCGCTATTCCAAGAGCAATAACGGCCATAATAACTGTCACAACACGTGATATTTTGGTAAGCTCATGATCTTTTAAATCTGGCCGAAATATCTTCTGATAAAAGTCCCGCGTAATGGCACTTGAAGCAATGATGAGTAGCGAATCAATAGTAGACATAATTGCAGAAAGTACAATAGCTACATATATCGCAACGAGGATAAGAGGTAAAAAGTTTTCGGTCATTACACTAAGCACATCTGTCGCACCAATACCAAAAACAGTTTCTGGGTCTTGCCCGCTTTCTGTAAAAAGTACTCTAGCGAGAATACCAATTGTAACGGCGGCTGCATCTGTGAGCAGTGTAAATATGATGGCAACCCATCGCCCCTTTTTTATTTCGTTTTCGTTTTTTATAGACATAAAACGAACGTAAACCTGTGGTGATCCTAAGAAACCGAGTCCTATCATAGAAAAGCCCAAGATGGTAAATAGATTGAGCCAACCATCGTCGTTTCCTCCCCAGATATCTGTTAAAGCAGGATCGATTGCTTGTAAGCCTGTGGTAATAGACTCCCCGTGATCCATAGAAAACCAAACCACTACAGGAAGCAGAACCAGACCAAAGAACATAAGAAGGCCTTGAAACAAATCGGACCAAACGGCAGCGACAAATCCACCGATAAAGATGTATATAAGAACAATAAAAAACCCAATAAGTGCACCCGTATAATAATTCACGTCCAGCAAGGATTCGAAGGCAATCCCAGTGGCATCAATTTGTGAACTCACATAGATAATCACAAAGATAGAAAGCACCGATGCGGCAATTATTCTAAGGGTGTGAGTGGTCGATTTAAAATGACTTTGTAAATAATCTGGGATGGTAATCGAGCCAAAGTTATCGGACCTTCGTTTGAAGCGTTTGGCCATAAAAAACCAAGAGACAAATACGCCTGCCAATTCTCCCAAAACAACCCAATATCCGGAGACTCCGGCCAAAGCACCCATTCCGGTTAAACCAATGAGTAGCCAACCCGATTCGCCTGTTGCACGAGCAGAAAAGGCCACCGCCCAAAAGCCCATATTTTTACCTCCCACATAAAAATCGCTCATGTTTTTAATGCGTCTAGAGGCAAGGATTCCAATCAGAAATAGAATGGCGACATATATAGCGAGAACGATAAATTTTGTAAGCATAGTGTTTCTGTTGGATGGTTAATTTGCACTTAAAAACCTAAGGTAGGGAAAAGGAGTAAATCCATTGTTCTGGAGTGATGGTTTTCGAGTATTTCGAATTGTCAGAAAAAAAACTGCTTTTATTCTAAACCTGCCAAGAACTCATTAAAATTACCTTGCGAGAAACGAGGTGGATGTATCAGTCCTAATTCTTGTTGCAAGGCTAAATCTTCCCAGACAATTTTCATTCCAGCTTTTTGACTCAGATCATAAGAATCATCGCGATCTGAATAAGAACAGCAGAGATAATTTTTATTTTCTATGTCTCTAAAATATCTTAAAAATTCGGTGATCGTATAAAAAATAGTATCGTTGCAATCTGCAGTTATATCATATGCATAATATATGGGTCTATCAGACAACTTGGGGTTAGTTAGATCACTTACTCTAAGGTTTTTGGTTGTAATTTCTTTCTCTCTAAGTTTTTTTAATGCCTCCTCTTTTAATGGCAAAAAGATACAATGCCCTCTATAATATCCTGACCCACCTGTTAGAACAAAATTGAGTTCTGGTAACAACCGAATGGCCTCTTTTATTAATTCTTCGTTTAAATAATTCTGATCTTTCCTCTGAGATTGAATAAAGCTTTTGATATATTTTAAATCATAATCAAAATCTATCGTTCTCAAACTTTTTGATCTTATGTCGATTTGATCTTTAAACCAACTTGCCTTCGGCATCTCGTTTGCTCTTTCGTTAAGAGAATACTTTCTAGTTCTAAGATTGTAGAATGTCGGAATAGGAACGACCGCATTTAAATTGTGAATTAATTGATACGGCATTAATGTCTCTAAAACAATTTCCTCTTCTTTTTCTGATTTTATTAAGGTAATACCTTTCTCCCATCGTTGAATTGTTCTAAGGTCAACATTGATATTGTCTGCAAAATCTGAC
>QIIH01000120.1 GCA_003229235.1 Flavobacteriales bacterium
TCAATGCTAAGGAACGAATGATGAGGTTTCCCCACATACCAGCTAAGCGCTTAATTTGTGGATGAATTTTTGGCGAAACTCTAAAAGATACTTTGGTGGTTACTTTCAATAAAATCGTAGCCAGAATTGCCATAAATCCTTGCGCAATTAAACTGGCCCAGGCAGCTCCTTTAATGTTCATGGGGTCTATCCAACCCTCTATACCATATACTAAAGCAAAGTCGAGCCCGATGTTTAAAGTGGCCCCTAATCCGGCAACAACCATGGGCCAAAAAGTGTTTTGTAGGCCCCTAAAAATTCCAAAAATAGCAATGGTATAGAGCGATAAAGGGAAGCCCCAGACACGAATATTGTAATAATCTACACTTAAATCTAGAATGAGTCCTTTGGCCTCCATTAAGACGAAGATCTCTTTTGCAAAAAAATATGTGCCAAATAACACGATCAAGCTACTCATCACATTAAGAAGTACTGCCTGAGGCGGAAACGATTCTAAAGAATCAAGTTTTCCGGCGCCAATACTTTGAGAAATAATGGCAGAAATTGCCGATCTCGATTGGCCAAGTACCCAAATAAAAGTGGAAATTAGAGCACCAACTATACCAACGGCCGCCAAAGATTCGGTGCCAAAAGAAGACATATTTCCTACTACAGCTGCGTCTGTTAAGGAAAGCACAGGCTCTGCAATACCTGCGATAATCGCTGGTAATGCCAACTGCTGAATGCGACCAAAGGAGATGTTTATACTCAAAGACGAAGTTTTGAGCAAAGGTCGGAAAGAGATTTAACGTGAAAAAGGAAATTTTCGATTAGATAATAGATTCGTCGAGAATCTCATTTACCTGATTTAAAAATTCTTTTTTGGAAACGTCATTTAAATCTTCTTTCTCTAAAGATTTTATAAGTAAATAATAGAAAGGAATTTCAAGGCCGTCTGCAATTTGTTTGATTACATCAAAACTTGGTCTTCGAGCGCTATTCTCGATTTCGGAGATATATGAATGTGATAGCCCCACCTTGTCTGCCAACTCTTTCTGAGTTAACTGACGTCCTTTCCTTATTTCTTTTAAGGAATTTCCGATATTCATAATTAAAGAACAATTAGGTTCTTAAAGAACAACGCTTGTTCATTACGTATTTATTCAAGCCATTGCTCCAATAATTCTACAAGCTTATGACTTGCAAAATGTTTAAAGAGCGTCCTTAGAAAATCCGTTTTGGAATTTGTCTTTGGATCAGCTTTTTCCGTTTTAATAATTTCATCTAATTGCTCGCTATAATTAGCTCGCAATGAGTCATTTTCGATTTGAGAAATTTGAGCTTTTAAAAACTTCTCAAAATCTGTGAGGTTTTTGTTCTGCATATCTTGCTTTTTTTAGCTAGATATACCAGAATTAAGAGACTGTTGCTATTCATTTAATAAACTAGTCTTGTCTGGTAATCTTGGCTTGATTTCGGATACATGGTTCATAATTGTACGGTTTTGTGAGTTAATAATTTCAAAGATAGTAAAATTTTACAAATAGTGAAATAAAATAACAAATTTTTTTACAGGACTAATTCGTAACAATAAAAAGGATGGTCGCTCTGCTTAGGGAAATAGATATTACCTAGTTGGGTATATCCGCGATTTAAGTAAAATCGTTGATTACGCTTGTTTTGGCTAAACGTATCTAATCGCACCGCATGAGCTCCTTTAGCCTTTGCCACAGTTTCTGCATAATCCATCATGGCCCTTGCGACGCCTTGTTTTTGATCCTTGGGATTAACAGCAAGACGATGTATATAAAAGTTTAAATCGTTTGGCGTACTCCATAAAATGGAATCGTATTCTTGGTCCATATGTGTAGAAATTACGATGCAACCTGCTATGTTCTTGTCAATCTCATATACGTAAAGTTCTTGACGTGCAATGTCGTTTTCAAAGGCAGAGGCAGAGGGGTAGTACTCGTTCCATTGATAAATTTGTTGAGCAATCATATAGGATGCACAGGCCTTTGTGAGTGCCAGAATTTGCCCTATTTCTTGTTTTTTTGCCAAACGAATCATTAATTCGATGTATTTTTGCATAAAGGTAAAGAAAGCACTGTCTAAAACTAAACTTTGGACATTGGTAAATTGAATTAATTACCAGAATTTTTGCCAAGTTTGCTTACCTTCTTTGAAAATTTATAGTGATGAAACGAATTTTAGTACCTGTCGGGGATTTAGAAAATGGGGTAACCAACTTACGTTATGCAGTGCAATTTGCTTCACTTAGTGGGGCTACCGTCTATTTAGTTAATATGTACCGTGAATTTTCTAAAGTCGGCGGGCTTACCAAGGTTAACGAATTGATAATTGAAGAAAGTGAAAGCCAACTTCAAAAAGTAGTAGACAGCGTATCAATAGGAGATGTTGAGGTAATTACTAAAGCTATAAAGGGGGATCCGTTTGAGGCATTAAATAGAGTTTCTAACCAATTAGAAATAGACCTAATGATTGTGTCTCCTCAGAGTGTTGGCAGGGCTGATGAGGTATTTCTTGGCAGTGTAACTGGAAAGATTATCAAGCAAACCGAGATTCCGGTACTTGTAATACCTAAAGATTATATTTTTAGAAAAATTGCCGTGATTTTGATGGCGTTCAAATCTGGACAGATAAAGTCTTCCTCTATTTTAGATACAGTTTCTACATTTAAGACACTATTTTCTGCAAAGCTCAATTTATTACATGTTATTACCCCGGACAATTCGGAAGAGGATTTAACAATTGACGTTCGTTTAGACGTGTTAAAGGACAATTGTAAGGTAGTAGAAAATGCGACTATTTTTCAAGGTCTTTTAGAGCACTTCCAATCTAATAACCCTGATATGCTCTGCGTAATCAGGCGTAAAAGAGGATTCTTTCAGAAAATATGGGAGAAAAATCAAATTTACAAGAAAGAATTTCACACAAGTAAACCTTTATTGGTATTAAGAGGGCAAGAATAGTATTTTATTATTATTTTTGGCGTCACCAAACGGGGATGTAGCCCCGCCCGACAAAGTCGTTCGGGTAAATCAGTTGCTTAAATAGAGCAATAATTAAATATCTGGGGATGTAGCTCAGTTGGCTAGAGCGCTTGACTGGCAGTCAAGAGGTCGTGGGTTCGACTCCCATCTTCTCCACATCAAGCAGGAAATCCGCACTGCGAAAAAGTGATGCAAGCTTGCTTTCGAGGACTTTTGAGCACAAAAAAAGACACACGCTGCAGGCGTGTGCTATTTCCTATTTGCAGGAGTGGAGTCACTTGGGAGGATTTTACGAAGTAAAATCACTCCCGTAATCTGAAGCTCGCTTTCTTAAGCCCTCGTAAACAAAAAATATCCAACGCTGATAAGCGTTGGATTGATTAACTATTTGCAGGAGTGTGTGACTTTTGGGAGGATTTTACGAAGTAAAATCACTCCCAGTGCGTGAATGCTGGGAGGTTTTTGCAAAGCAAAAACACTCCCGCAGTTCAATTTCTTAGAACAATTTTTAGCACCAGTCAGGAGACTGGCGCTAGCGAATGCGGAAGTAATTTCCTATTTACATTAGTGCGTGAATGTTGTGAGCACCGAAGGTACCTTTTTAGCACCAGTCACGAGACTGGCGCTAGCAGAGGACTTTGCCTACAAACAATAATTGTCTTGAGCGACATGTTTGAGCTCCCCAGAAGTAGAGCAATGCTCACTACTGGGAGCGAGTCGTGAAAGCGCGGTGCCGTTAGGCAGGTGCCAAAAATCCTAAAACTTGCTCCAGATCTTCTACCATGAGCCTTTAGTAGATCTACTTTGAAAAGGATAGAATACTCCAAACCGCTATCTTTACCTCTATGAAAGCCCTTCTTTTTATTACAATCTCTTTGGGCCTGTTATTACTCGGATTTTCTGGTTGTCAGGATCAG
The DNA here is from genome assembly GCA_003229235.1 of Flavobacteriales bacterium. GTDB lineage: Bacteria > Bacteroidota > Bacteroidia > Flavobacteriales > Flavobacteriaceae > Gilvibacter. The sequence goes on from QIIH01000120.1 coordinate 3,911, forward strand.
GATGATTCACAGAGGACAGCTGTTAGTGATGCGATAAACGATACTCAGGCAAATGAACAGGACGATAGTTTCTTGGTCCGTATAGATGGTATTGACTTAAATGCCGATGCCGTCGTCACTACTTTATTTGATCTAGGCCAGACTGAGGTACTTCAAATTACAGGGACCAATAGTCAGACGGGAGCTTCGCTAAGTCTTCGGTTTCCGGCCTCGATGGATGTGGGGTCTTATGCCTATAGCGGCACTACAGACCAGGACGCCGTGGTGGGCTTCTACGACCCGGGAATGACCATGACGGGCTCCTTTGTTTCTCAATCGGGGATACTCAATATAACCGTTTATAACACAGCTCTGCGAACGATAAACGGCAATTCTGTATTTACCCTGTCAGACCCGGTAGCAGGCAGTGTTATTGAAGTGAGTTTTTGCGAGTTTTCGGCCGCGTTTTAGCTTGATAAAGACGTTGGCGTCTTAAAAAACCCTAAAACCTTCTCCACTACCTCATTCATATGCGCCGAAAGAGAATCATCTTCCCAAGGATGTTTTATGCCAAAAACATGATCGGCCCCTTCGACAACAAAAAGTTGGCTTTTTGGACTCCATTTATGAAGGTTTTCTCCATCGGCTAATGTTACAGAGGTATCTGCGTTGCCATGAACAATTAAGTGCGGGACATCGATTGCCTGTGCGGCTGTTTTGATTGTAAGCCTAGCTTCGTTTGCTATAAAGTCTTGATAAAAGGAAAATTTATGCGGCAGCTGTTGTTTGGTTCGGGTATTCTCAACATGCGTTATGCCATTGTTCTTCCAATCTTCAAAATGCTGCGTGCCTTCTAAAAACCTGCTGCGAAAGTCGCAAACACCTGCTAGAGAAACTATTTTTTTAATGCGTTTGTCTTGCGAAGCAGTAAGAGTAACAATTCCTCCACCGCGGCTATGTCCTATAATGTAAATTTGATCTAGATTGGTTTCAGATTGATGTGGGTTACTCGTCCAAATCCAATCTAAAACACTTTGCAAATCGTCTATTTCTTTGCTATACGTATTATTGGCAAAGGCCTCCAAGTCTGGAAAATCGATGGGATTCTCTAACGTTCCTCCGTTATGAGAAAAATTAAATTTTACAAAAAAATAGCCTGCCTTGGCAAATTGCTGGGCCATAATATCCCAAGCACCCCAATCTTTGAAGCCCTTATAACCATGACAAAAAATAACTACAGGCTTTTGGAGGGCATCTTGATTAAAAAATAAATCGGTCACAATTGGTCGCCCATGCTGTCCAGTTATCGCTATGTTTTTTACAATTGTCATGTGAGTTCTTTTTCAACAAAAGGTGTTTGGGGGTTACAAATCTCAATAATAAGTTTAGTTAGTTGTGCTTCAAAAGCGGCTAGCAATTTAGGAGTGATGCTTTTGTTTTCAGTCTTGTCCATCGAAGCCTCGGCGAAGGTGGAATGCAATTCTTCTGTGAAAGTCACTGGCATAAAACCGTCTTTCATATTTTTAAACGAAATGATTCCTGCTACATTCGGGAGCACTTGATTGTTTTTATAATACAGCAGTGAATAGGCCAGTACTTGAAAACCTTTGCTAAATTTATAATCGGACAAAAGAGAATCCCAAGAAGAAAGCTTTAACTGAGACCGGTCTACTTTGCCGGTTTTGTAATCGATTATTCGCAGGGAATCGTCAAGTAAATCAACTCGATCTATTTCTCCTCTTAGCATTACGGGATAGGACAAAGACGGAATGTCAAGGGCGCATTCAAGTTTTTGCTCTAAGCCCAAGAGCCTTATTTTATGTCCTTTTTTTAAGAGTGCGATATCTTGGTTTATTGCAAGGCGAACATATTGTTTTGCAACTTCAAAAATGATTCGGTTGTGGCCAAGCAGATAATGTTTTGATTTAAACTCTTTGTCACAGCTAGCCGTTACAGTGGCGGTTATTTTTTTATGAAGTGCAAGTAAAGCAGGTTCTTGCAATGTTTGATTTATGAAGTTTTTATAAAGCAATTCGATGCTTTGATGTACAATAGTTCCTAAAGTGTTATGGGCAATAGTTTCTTCTACTTCGTTGTCTGGTTGAATGCCTAACAATCGTTGTTTATAAAAGTCGATTGGATTACGAATATAACTTGTAAGGGCAGAAGGCGAGAATCCCTTTTCGGCAATTTTTTGTAGCCGTTGTGTCGCCAAGAAAGTTTTTTGTACTTCGATTGGCACGGTGCTTTTATTAAAAAAAACGGCTTCTAACGATTGATGTTCTACTAAGTGATTAGGATTGTTCTCGTTTTCGATCTGTAAAATGAGCCTACTCTTTTCTTTAGTCGACATACCCTGCTGGGAGTTAACATAGAGCAAATCTACATGTTTCGCTCGGTGCATAAGACGATAAAAATGATAAGTAAATACTGCATCTTTCTCAAAATACGAAGGCAGCTCGAAAGCCTTTTTTAAATCAGAAGTAATAAACGAGGGCATAGATTTACCAGCTGGAATATCTCCTTCGTTTACAGAAATCATAATAACTCTTTCAAAGTCTAACAGGCGTGTTTCTAGCACCCCCATTATTTGTAGGCCGCTGTAAGCATCGCCGTGAAAGTCTAGGCTCGCCGAATTTAGTTGTTGTATGAACATAACTTTTAGCGCGTCGCCTGTTTGCAGTTTTGGGTACTGATCTTGAACAATCTCTAGATTTTTTAAAATTTCTAGCAATCTCACTTTTGCACTTTGAAAGACTACTTGAGAAGAATCTTCGTAGGCGAGTAAATTTGCTATCCGTTTTAAAAAATCTGCTCCAGAAAGATTCCAACTAGAAAAGAGCAAGCTTAAAATTGAATGATCTTCTGGCTTCGAATACGACAAAATTTGATCTAAACTAAGTTGAATTTGGTTGTTTTCAGCAATTACAGCAAGAACATCGCTTGCCGAACGAACCAACTTTTTAGAAATAGAATGGCTAAGTACCTTAAAAACATCTTTATAATAGATAGTGTCGCCATCAAAGGATAGCGTTGAGAGCAATAAAAACCATTGCGCCAATGGAATACTCTTAAAAGGCATTCCCATTGTGACATTTACCTGAGAAAGGTTATCGGGTAGAGAGTTTAACAAAGGAATCAATAGGGCTTCGTCTGCGAGCACCACCGCTGTGTTAGAAAGTTCGGCCTTAGTTAACGCAGAAAGAAGATTACCAGCATACTTAACTTGCGAAATAGCACTAGGAGACTCAACAATTTTAAATTTCTTTTGAGAAGAATAGTTGTTTGCTACAATTTGCGGCTCCGATTGTTGGTATACCTTCCAGTTTTTAAAATACTCCCGCATAAAATGCGAAGCACTGTGCTTATTATCGTTTAAGAATCGAGAATCGGCATCCCAATACATAATAGTATTATCACGCTCGAGTAATTCTTGAAAAAGATGCTGCTCGGCATTGTTTAAAGCGTTAAATCCAATAAACGCATGAAAGGTGTCCGAATGTGCACTGTGATACAATTCGACTTGGCTAGCGGCTTCTCTGTAAACCATACCTTGATAGCCAACACCCTTAGAAAGTAGATGTTCTGTAAAAGCAGTATAGTATCCGTGTAAATGAGACCAAAACGACAAATACTGAATCATTAAGGGAGTTTTCTCTGGCTGCATTATCCAGTGATTCATATCCTGGATACTGTGTAAATAATTAAAAAACGCCTTAGGGTCTACTAAGTAACGATCAATCTCGTTAAAGTCTCCCATTAAGGTTGGTGCCCAGTTTATAAAGGAGTCAAATGGTTCTTTGGGTTCTTTAGGGAATGTGGTAAGGTATACTTCGTAAAGCTCGAAGAGCAGCGGAGTATTTTCTAAAATGGCTAGATCTGCCACTTGTTGAATAAAACCTTCAATACTCAGAATCTCGGGTAAAAAGCTAGCCCCTTGACTGTTATTTACAATTACTTTTTTAAGAAAGTTGCCCGATCTTATACTTGGTAGTACACATCGTAGTTTGGTAGTATCCGGAACAGTTTGAGAAAGATGTCGCCAAGTTTCTTCTAAAAAGGATTGCATGGTATAAAAATAAAAAACGCCTTCGAATTAACGAAGACGTTTTTTATTTTTATATAAAAGTTATTGAATATTCTTAATTTTTATTTAAAAGAATCTCAACTCTTCTGTTTCTTTCTCTACCATCTCTAGTGTCATTTGACATAAGTGGTTGAGATTCTCCGAAACCTCTACTTGTAAGTCTAGATTTGTCAATCCCTTGCTCAACTAACCAATCTACAACAGATTGCGCTCTTCCTTCAGATAATTTTTGATTATTAGCTTCACCACCTACACTATCAGTATGACCATCAATGTAGAAAGTAGCGTTATCATATTCGTTTAAGATACCTGCAATGTTCTCAAGAATTTCTGCAGATTCGAATTTGATATCTGTTTTACCTGTGTTGAATAGGATAGTTTTTGCATAGTCTCTTAAAGCTGCTTTAACTGCTTCAGGAAGTTCAGGACAACCATCGTTTGCAACTGTTCCAGCAACATCAGGACAGTTATCGTCTTTATCTAATACACCGTCACCGTCACTATCAGGATAAGGGCAACCACC
>QIIH01000279.1 GCA_003229235.1 Flavobacteriales bacterium
AGAACCACTTTAAATGATACTATTCGAGAGTTTGTGATTAACGAAACCTATCTCAATCTTCTAGGGTTTACAAACCCTAGCGATGCGCTTGGAATACAAATAAAAAGTAGCGACGATTTATATCCAATTGTTGGTGTGGTAAAAGACTTTAATCAACGTTCGTTAAAAGACCCCATAAACCCACTTGCAATTGTTGGTAATTGGGGAGGAACATCGTTTAGAGTGATGCATTTTACCATGGCGAATAATCAAGAGATTAGTATGTCTGCAACAATTGCTAAAATTGAAACTGCTTATAAGGGGATATATCCCGATGCAGATTTTCAAGTAAATTTTATGGACGAAACCGTCGAAAGATTTTATAATCAAGAAAAGAGCTTGTCCAAATTACTTAGTTGGGCAATGGGCTTATCTGTATTAATTAGTTGCCTGGGGCTTCTAGGGTTAGTTATTTATACCACAGAACGAAGAACCAAAGAAATTGGCATTCGAAAGATTTTAGGCGCTACCTTATCTCAGCTTAATGTGTTGTTGTGTAAGGAGTTTGTCGTGTTAGTAGGTATTGCTTTTGTTATTGCGGCACCTTTAGCATATTTAGGCCTTAACAACTGGCTTGAAGACTTTGCGTTTAAAACAAATATAAGTTGGTGGATTTTCGTGCTAAGCGGATTAGGAATGGGCCTAATTGCTATCATTATTATGAGTGCAAGAACTGTAACTACCGCCATGAAGAATCCAGTAAATAGTTTACGAAACGAATAAATAAGCAACAATTATGCTCTTACAATTAGAAGGTATTTTTAAATGGGTTACAACTGGCGGAAGACGAACTTTCTTGCTAAAGGATTTGAACCTCAACGTTAAAGAGGGCGAATTTATCTCGATTATGGGGCCATCTGGCTCTGGAAAATCGACCTTATTGAATGTAATCGGGCTGCTTGATGGTTTTGATGAAGGCTCCTATAATTTTCTCGACGAACCCATTCATCAGCTCAAACAAAAGCATCGCGCAAATCTGTATAAAGAATATATAGGGTTTGTGTTTCAGTCGTACCATTTAATCGACGATCTTACCGTATACGAAAATATTGAGACGCCATTACTTTATAAAAAAATTAAATCTTCTGAACGCCAGGCTTTAGTAGCCGATATGTTGGATAGGTTCAATATTGTAGGTAAAAAAGACTTATTCCCTGCACAGCTTAGTGGTGGCCAACAGCAGTTGGTTGGTATTGCACGAGCGCTCATCTCAAAACCAAAGCTTATTTTGGCCGACGAGCCTACCGGTAATCTAAATTCTAAACAAAGCCAAGAGATTATGGAGCTCTTTAAGCAACTTAACAAAGAAGGTGTAACCATTATCCAGGCCACACATTCTGAGAAAAATGCTAGTTACGGGCAAAGAACAATCCATCTCCTAGATGGCTCACGTAACAGGACGGAGGTTTAAAAACCTCTCTTTCACAATTTCCAATACCTTAGTCGTTATTGTTATTCGCTATCTTGTACAACTGTAGTGCTTAGTGAAGGCGTAAGCTGTGGTCAATAATTAAACAAGGATTAACCTAAAAGATTCTCGCTTTCGCGGGAAATAAATCTGATTAAATTCTTTCGTCAAAAACAACATTGGTAAAATCCTTCTAACGTTTATCGGTATCTTTGTGGCGCTTCAATTGAACAACTAAAGCCTTAGGCACATTATGGAAAAAGCAGCATTTTTAGAAAAAATTATATTCGTCGACTTAAAAAACCTGAACGACGGATTTGACAACGAGCCGAATTTCTATTTTTCGGAATCCGATTTTAGAATCGTTTTAGAACGTATCGAAAAACTAGGCATCGGGATTTATGCTATCCAGCCTTGGCTTAAAGGCAGCCTTTTTGGCACTAAGGTTAACGAAGATTTTAATAAAAAAGCTACCGATTCTAGATGGTATAAAGGAGCGTATTTCGAATTTAAAAGGGAGCAAAGCGATCTTCTGTATTCGGCAAAATATAAAGTTTCTGCAAAGCTTTTATCCAAACATTCACAGGTCGAAACAGAAGCCAAAACAGAAACCGAAGCGAAATCCGAAGAAGAGTAACATTTGACATTTAGATAAGAACAAGGAACTCAAATTTCAAAATGGTTGCGTTTTAATCCTTATTTTTGTATAAATCCTACTCAGGCCCAACCTTAGGTGACAATGGTTACTGGGCGCAATTTGAAGTTATATAAATTTGACCACTATTGTAGAAGAAGCTATGCTGTAAAAAATAAAATCATGACAAAATCATTTTATCAAAAATCTTTTCTGTTTTTATTGACCTTTATTTTAACGCTTACAATGACCGCTCAAGATGATGTGATTCTTAAAAGCGACGGAGACGAAATGCATGGCAAAATCACCTTAACATATCTCGCTAAGCGGACACCCATATATAAACGATAAAAAGCACTACGTTTAAATTGACATAAAAAAGAAGACAGCTTGAATAACAAACGCCCATTTTTGATAAGAACGAGGATTTTTTTGTTTTGTGCTTTTTTGAGTATTTCTTCTTTTGGTCAAAATACTACAACAGTAGATTCTACTTCGATAATCTCCTATGCCGATAAGATTATCTTAAAACTTAATGTAGATACGCAAGCAAATGCTTACTCGATAACCGACAAATTAACGAATACAACTACAGACTTTATTCCTAATAATGGTTTACGGCTATCTTTATCTCTTGATTATGAGTTTGTTGGAGTAAGTGTGGGATTTTCGCCTAAATTTCTGCCAGAAAACGACGACAACGATTTAAAAGGTGAGTCTTCATTCTCAGATTTTGGTTTTCGTTTCTTTCTAGGAAATTGGACGCAGGAGCTTATCTATAGCAATATTAAAGGTTATTATATCGAAAACACCCAAGATTTTATCCCAGGGTGGGTAGAAGGTGAAGATCCTTATATTCAGTTTCCAGATTTAAAAACGATAAAATATGGAGGGTCTACTTCTTATATATTTAATGACCGCTTTTCTTTTCGCAATTTAGTGTACCAAACAGAATGGCAAAGAGAGAGCGCTGGAAGCTTTCTCCCAAAATTAGAGTATACCTACATCAGGATTTCAAATAGGTTAAATAATGTAAAGTCTGCCGATAATGCCTTCGATGTAAAAGTAGCTCCAAGTTATTATTATACCTGGGTGCTGCACAAAAACTGGTTTGCTTCTGCCTTTTTATCTCCAGCAATAGGGGTTCGTTTTATAAACAGTACGGTAGAAGAAAATAACGTGACCCAAAAAGAGACTAACGAGCATTTTATTAAAACCTTAGAAAGTGGATTTCAACTAGGGTTTAGCTCTGAAAAATGGATATTCGGACTCAACCTAAACTTTGATGCTAATTGGTATAATGAAGATAGAGTAACCATCATTTTAGAGGATAAGTTTTACGCCAAAGTATATTTAGGATACAGGCTCAACGCACCAAAATTTCTTACTCGCTTAAATGATAAACTATTCAATTAGCAAAAACTGTAATTAACAACACGTATTAGTAGCATGAAGTTTTGCTAGAAAATTGATGTATTGGTTATTATTCCAGAAGTTACCCCAGCAAAACTATTAACGACATCTGATAATTAACAGTAGCGACTCAATAAAACGAAGACAAAACATTTACTTTTTTTAGCATTCGACACCCTAAAAACTAGTTGACATAGCCTATTTTTAATAACTGGAACCATTAAATAACCAACCACATGAATAGATTCCTAAAAATTGCAATTGTCCTATCCTGCCTATCATTTGTAATAAATTCGGCTAAGGCTCAAGCTATAAGCAATACTAGATACATTAAGGCCGGAAAATTATTTGATTCAGAAAAAGGGCAGCTTTTATCTAATTATATCATCAAAATTGAGGGGAGTACAATAACCGAGGTTGGCAATGATATTGAAATTCCAACAAATGCCGAAATAATAGACTTATCCGAATATACGGTTATGCCAGGCTTGATTGATGCTCATACCCATTTAATGACCTTAGACAACCTAACCGACGACACGCCCATGGCCAGCAAATTGTTGTTCGAAGGGGATGCCTTACGAGTGCTTAGAGGGTCTAAACGCGCCAAATCTTGGTTGGTCAATGGCTTTACTACCGTTAAAGATTTAGGAGATTCTGGCGACTTTCTTGACGTAGCTTTAAAAACTGCGATAAATGAAGGGACAGTAGACGGCCCTAGAATGTTTGTTTCTGGACCCATCATTATTTCTGAAGGTGGTCAGGTGCCTGGAATTGTAAGAAAACATAGAACTTTTATTGACGACGAATACACAATAATTAGAAATGTTGATGATGCCATCAATGCTGTCCGAATTCATGTAAATAATGGCGCAGATCTTATAAAAATCTGTTCTAATAATACGCCAAACAACACAAGTCTAACAATCGAAGAAATGAAGGCTATAGTAAAAATGGCGCATCGATATAACAAAAAAGTTACAGCCCATGCAACCTCAGATTTGGCTATCTGGGAAGCTGTAACCGCCGGCGTGGATGGTATAGAACACGGCTATCAAGTTTCTGATACAACCCTAACACTTATGGCGCAAAAAGGTGTTGTTCTTGTCCCAACAGATATTTCGGAACCCCTTTTTGACAAGTATTTTGACATTATAGACTTTAATCTGCGTAGAGAAGCAAGTAAAAAAAGTGCAAAAAACAGATACAAAGACAGATTACAAAGAGCTATTAAGGCTGGTGTAACTATTGTAACGGGATCTGATAATTATATCAATTTCGAAATGCCACAAGGAGAAGCAGCAAAACATATTTTAATCGCTTACCAAGAAGAGGGCATGGAACCCCTTGATATTTTACGATCATCTACCTATTTATCTGCAAAATTTATGGGCAAAGAAAATTCACTTGGTGTTATTAAAAAAGGAGCATTTGCCGATATTATCGCAGTAAAAGGAGATGTCGAAAACAACTTTTCTACTACTATGTTTAATTTATCGTTTGTAATGAAAGGCGGAAAAATTTATATAGATTCAAAGAGTTTGTCTGAGTAGTTAAAAATTTCCCTTCTTAATAAAAAAGCAAATTCTAAAAACGTAATTTGCAAATCTTATGAGGATACTATTACAAGTACTTTTTATTGCTATTGCGCTGCCTTGTTTTTCGCAGACATTAGAAGAAAAAATAAGAGACTCCTATTGCGAATGTTTAACAAACACCTATGCTCAACAAACTCCCAATGTGGAGTGTTTTAAGTCGATTAGCGCCAAATTTAAAACAGAAATCGAGCAGTATGCTATAAACAAAGCCGAAGAAGACAATGTAGTAGACCAAGCAAATTTAGCTGTATTAGGCATGGATTTAATTACATCTGTTGTTGCAAATAGTCAGCAGTATTTTTTTAAGAACTGCGGTAATTATTACAAGACTATAGATGAG
>QIIH01000032.1 GCA_003229235.1 Flavobacteriales bacterium
CTTACTTGAGTTTATAAAACACCATCAATTTTTGGCTCCTAAACCGTAAGAAGTAACCGTAATTTTTTGATCCTTGGTTTGTTTTCTTATCTCAAGATTTTTTTCGATCATCTCAGGTTTAACATAGCCTCTAGCGTGATCTAAATGCACACAAATAGCAGAATATCTAAGGTGTCTGGCTTTTATTCCAGTATTAAAAAGGCGTTCGCCTAATTCGCGATCTTCTCCTCCGTACTGCATTCGCTCGTCAAAACCATTAGCTGTGACAATATCGTTCTTCCAACCCGAACTGTTATGACCATTCCAAGTTGCCTCGGTGGGTGTAATCCAATTGAGAAGCTTTTGTTTAAAAGTAGATGTGGTAAGCTTGTTATTTTTAAAAGAACTTTTTAACCCCTGTTGTTTTAACCAAGCAACATCAAAGCAATTTCCATCTATAATGTTTTCTTGTGTAATATGTTTTGAAATATGCATTGGCAGCTTAAAATATCCTCCTGATAAAAAATAGCCTTCTTCCTTATTGTCGATATGAGTTTGGATAAAATCGCTCCGCGGAATGCAATCGCCATCACTAAAAAGCAAATAGTTGCAGGAGCTAGTCAAAATGGCCTTGTTTAAAATTTTTGTTTTTTGAAAACCGTCGTCTTCATGCCAAACATGAATAAGCCGATAATTAAATGAATCTTTAAACGAATCGATAAGGTTCTTGGTTGTTTCGTCTGAACCATCATCGGCAATGATAAGCTCAAAATTTTTGTAAGATTGACATTCGTAACCCCATAGCACCTTTTGCAACCAATCGGGTTGGTTATAAGTGCTAATGATTACAGAAATTTGAGGCCCTTGCATAACGCAAAAATAGCTATTTTTAGACTTTAATTACTCATGCAAAAATTAACAGCACTATTAATTGTCTACAACGAAATTAATCACTTGCCAGCGGTGATCGATTCTGTTGCTTTTGCCAGCGAGATTATTGTTGTCGATTCGTTTAGTACAGACGGTACTTACGAGGCGTTAATGGCAGATGCTCGGGTAACTGTTGTACAAAGAACTTTTGATCAATACGCTGCTCAGCGCACCTATGCAATTACCTTGGCTTCGCACGATTGGATATTGTTTGTTGATGCCGACGAACGCGTTTCGGAAGTGCTTAAGCAAGAGATTAAAACCGTATTAAATTTTGAAGACACTAAGGCTGCTTATTATTTTTATAGGCAGTTTTATTTTAAAGATAAACCACTTCGTTTTAGCGGGTTACAAACAGATAAAGTGTATCGCTTATTCGATAAAAATCGAGCGAACTACATTCCTCATAAAATTGTGCACGAAACCTTGCAAGTACAAGGGGAGTATGGGATTTTTAAAAATAAGCTCGACCACTACTTTTATCAAGATTATCACGATTATCGCCAGCGTATGGTTGCATATGGCAAACTGAAAGGGAAAGAATTATTTGAACAAAAAAAAACGTTCAGCCTGCTTAAACTTTGGTTTAAACCTCTTTATAAATTTATAACTCATTTTATTATCCGCTTGGGCATTCTGGACGGTAAAAAAGGCTGGATTATCAGTAAACTTAACGCCTTGAGTGTTACAGAACGATATAAAGAATTGCGTAGGCTACAATCACTTCCGCCAGAATAGGAATTTCTTTTTTAGACGTACCTTTCTGTGGTACTTTTCTTGAAATTTTTGCACTAAGTCCCACATTGGATTAAAAACCTCATCGTACGAAAGCCCTGCTAGATTTGCATATTCGTCGCTCATAACAGCTACCATATCTTCTTTAGGTGAAAGGCGCGCAAAGTTGGCAATACGCTCTTCGATGTTAAGATGTTTAAAGGTCATTCTGTTAAGGTCAACCAAATAAAAACAGTAGCCTTCTGTAGTCTTTGTTATAAGTGTATTACCTGGTGAATGGTCTTTAAACAAAACACCAGCTTCGTGCAAACGATACGTAAATTTTGTAAAAGCTCTGAGTATTATTTCGTGTTCTGGATAGTTTGGGTCGTGTACCAGCTCGCGAAAGGTCAAATCACAATCCAAATGCTCGCTCACATAATAGCTATCTCTAAAACCAATTGCCGAACTATTCTCGGCATAAGCAATGGGCGTTGGGGTACCAATACCAAGCGACAATAGTTTTTGGCCATAGGTATAGGAGCGCTCAGCCTTAGACGATCTAACAAATTTGTAGGCCAAAGCATTTATGAGATTGGGATTCTTAAATCGCTTGATATTTATTTTAGTATCGTTGAGCTCAAAGAGTTTAATCGTGTTGCGATCTCCATCGCCAAAAAGCTCGCCGGTAGTATCAAAATTACGAAGCATCGCAACAATGGCTTCGTATTCTTTGGCGTATTCTCCCTGAACAATTAACTTCATAAATCAACTTAAGATTTTACAAAAATACGTTTAATAATTCGTTTGCAACCTGCAAAAAAGATACCTTTAAAGCTCTTAATAACCCGCCAGTTTTGAAGCGAATATTTTTAGAGACACATAATCTTAAAAACGCCTTTACAGGCTTTGGGCAGTTTAATCTGCACTTGCTCCGAGGCCTTAAAAACTGTGATGATCCAGCCTTAAAATTTGTCGTTCACAGCAAGGACATCGTCTCTCTCAAAAACGAATTTGGTGATTTTTTTGAATACAAATACTATTTGAGTTTACGCCGATACGATTGGGCCCAAATAAGAAGTCGATACGATCTTTGGCATTCGGTAAACCAAAGCACAAAAATTGAACCCAAGCGAGATTTACCTTATGTTTTGACGGTTCATGATGTAAACTTTATAGCCGAAATCTCTTCTAACTTAGAGCATCCTTGCAACATCGCATTTAAGAAAAAATTGGCGAGAGCAAACGCTATTACTTATATTTCTGAATTTGCCAAAGCCTCAACTCATCAACATTTTAATGTCCCTGATGTTCCAGAAACGGTAATTTTAAATGGCAACCCATCTCAAGAAGCGATCAATTTAGATGGCTATTTTCCTAAAAATTATCCAAAGGGAAAGTACTTGTTCACTATTGGTGAATTTTGGGAACGTAAAAATTTTCATCTTTTGGTAGAAATGCTTGAACATCTACCTGAATATAGTTTGATTATTGCTGGCAATAATGAAAGAGAATATGGGCAAAAAGTAAAACGAACAATCTCAGATTTAGGTCTAGGCGATCGAGTAATGCTAGCCGGTCGAATTAGCGAAAAAGACAAACAATACTATCTACAAAACAGTGATGCATTTTTGTTCCCTTCGCTGCGCGAGGGCTTTGGGCTTCCTCCAATCGAAGCCATGAGATTTGGAACTCCAATTTTTTTGGCACACAGAACTTCATTGCCAGAAGTAGGAGGCGATGTTGCGTATTATTGGCATGATTTAGAGCCTAAAAAAATGGCTGAAGTATTTTTACAAGGCATGGATTCCTACTATAATGACCACCTAATAAATACGAAGAAATTAGTAGAAAGAGCCGCAAGTTTTGATTGGAACAAAGCTGCAAAAGAATATATTAAAGTGTATAAATCTGTACTATGACCCAAGAAATCTCAAATGCTATAGAAGTCCTTAAAAAAGGAGGTCTTATTCTCTATCCTACCGATACGCTTTGGGGTATTGGCTGTGATGCTACTAATTTTGAAGCTGTAGAAAAAATATATGCTTTAAAAAAACGTACCGAATCTAAAGCGATGATTTGCTTAGTTTCTAATTTTAAAATGCTCGAACAATATGTGCAATACGTACCAGAAGTGGCTTACGACATCCTTAAATATAGTAGCAAACCAACTACAATCGTATATGACGGACCCGTACATTTAGCAACCAATCTAATTCCAGAAGACGATACGATTGGTGTACGAGTGGTAAATCATGAATTTTGCACATCTTTAATACGAGCCTTTAAAAAACCTATCGTCTCTACTTCTGCAAATATAACAGGCAATCCTTCTCCAAAAGGCTATCAACAAATCTCTAAAGAGATTTTGGAAGGCGTAGACTATGTCGTAAATTTGCATCGCACAAAAAATTCTGGGCCAGCTTCGAGCGTTATTAAGCTTAACGCAAGCGGCCAAGTAAGCGTGATTCGCAAATAAATGTCTGAACAAACTACATATAAAGAAGCTTTAACTAATCCTATTTTTTCTGTTTTAGCAAAGGCTTCGGCTCAGCTTGGCGTAGAGAGTTTTGTTATAGGTGGTTTTGTAAGAGATTTTATTCTCAAGCGTGGCTCACCTAAAGATATAGATATTGTAGCGCTTGGCAGCGGAATAGATTTAGCAAATAAAGTAGCCTCTTTATTGCCAGAAAAACCAAAGGTTTCAATCTTTAAGACCTACGGAACTGCTATGATCAAAACAGGAAATATCGAACTCGAATTTGTTGGTGCTCGAAAAGAAAGCTATACAGAAGACAGTCGCAATCCAGCAGTAGAAGGCGGAACCTTAACCGATGATCAAAACCGACGAGATTTCACCATCAATGCCCTAGCATTAAGCCTACAAGAAGATAGTTTTGGGCAATTGCTCGATCCCTTTAACGGAATTCAAGATTTAAAAGACAAACGTATCCGGACTCCCCTAGATCCTGATATTACCTTTAAAGACGATCCTTTGCGAATGATGCGTGCAATCAGATTTGCTACTCAATTGCAGTTTGTTATTCAACCAGAAGCAATCGCAGCATTAACAGAACATAACGAGCGAATTAACATTATTACCAACGAACGCATCGTAGACGAGCTACACAAAATTTTAGCCTCGCCAAAACCCTCAATAGGATTTGAATTGCTGCTTAAAACGGATTTGCTGGCCCATATAATGCCAGAATTACTGGCATTACAAGGCATAGAGGAGGTAGAAGGACAAACCCATAAAGACAATTTTTGGCACACCTTAGAAGTTGTAGATAATATCGCCCAAACTACAGACAACTTATGGCTCAGATGGGCGGCATTGCTCCACGACATAGGCAAGGCGCCTACCAAAAAGTTTACAAAAACTAACGGCTGGACCTTTCACAATCACGAATTTGTAGGCGCAAAAATGGTGTACAAACTTTTTAAACGCCTTAGAATGCCTCTTAATGACAAAATGAAGTTTGTTCAGAAATTAGTTTATATGAGTTCGCGTCCTATTGCTTTAGCAAACGATGTTACAGACAGCGCTGTTAGACGATTAGTGTTTGATGCCGGCGATTATATAGACGATTTAATGACGCTATGTGAAGCAGATATTACTACAAAAAACCCGAAGAAATTTAAGCGTTATCACGACAACTTTAAAAAAGTAAGAGAAAAGATAGTAACGGTAGAAGAACAAGATCGCGTGCGAAATTTTCAGCCTCCGGTAACTGGCCAAGAAATTATGAAAACTTTTAATATTGGGCCCTCTCGCGAAATTGGCATCAT
>QIIH01000327.1 GCA_003229235.1 Flavobacteriales bacterium
GAGATTTTTTAACTTCTTTTTGTATTTACGCTCATTCCATTTCTTGCGGCCATCTTTAGTAAAATCGTTATCAAGGATTTCCGGGTCTCTAACTGTGTCAAAAAGGTTTTCTAGGTTATAAAAGGCAATGTTGTGTTTTTCTACAGACATAAAAGGCGATAAGATTTTCTAAAGTACAAAATAAGCATCAATGCGATTCAGGTTTATTCGTAAAGAACACTCAATTGACGATAGTTAACCCCTTGTTTTATACCTTTGCATATATTTTAGTCGATGTTAGAGAAAAAAGAAATAGAATACGAAAACACCATCTTAGTCGGGATTATAAACAAAGAACAAGACGCACAAAAATCTAAAGAATACTTAGACGAATTGGAGTTCTTGACTTATACCGCTGGCGGAATCGTTAAAAAACGATTTGTGCAAGGCATGCAGACACCCAATCCTAAAACCTTTATTGGGAGTGGTAAGGTAGAAGAGGTGCTCCAGTTTGTTGAAGACAACGATATAAGCACCGTAATTTTTGATGACGAGCTCACACCGGCTCAGCAAAAAAACGTCGAAAAATTGCTCAAGTGCAAGATTATGGATCGTACGGGTTTAATACTTGATATTTTTGCGCAACGGGCTCAAACAAGTAATGCCAGAACCCAAGTAGAACTTGCCCAATACCAATATTTGCTACCCAGACTTGCGGGTTTATGGACTCACTTAGAGAGACAACAAGGAGGAATTGGAATGCGAGGGCCTGGTGAGACAGAGATTGAGACTGATCGGCGTATTGTTCGCGACCGAATTGCACTTTTAAAGAAAAAACTTAAGAGTATCGATAAGCAAATGGCAACCCAACGAGGAAATCGAGGGTCTCTTATTAGAGTGGCTTTAGTTGGATATACTAATGTTGGTAAGTCTACATTGATGAATGTGATTAGCAAGTCACAAGTATTTGCAGAAAATAAGTTGTTTGCCACCTTAGATACTACGGTTCGTAAAGTTGTAATTGGTAATCTTCCTTTTTTGTTAAGTGATACGGTTGGATTTATTCGCAAGCTGCCTACTCAATTGGTAGAATCTTTTAAAAGCACGTTAGACGAAGTGCGTGAGGCCGATATGCTTTTGCATGTTGTGGATATTTCACATCCAAATTTTGAACATCATATTGATTCGGTAGAAAGTATTCTGGCCGAAATTGATATCACCGACAAACCGACCCTGATGGTTTTTAATAAAATCGATGCGTATTTAGCCGACACCTTAGAAGAAGATGATTTAATGACAGAGCGCACATCGCGTCATTATTCTCTAGAAGAATGGGAGCAAACATGGATGGCAAAAGTTAATGGCGATGCTATTTTTATATCGGCCCTTAATAAAGAAAATATGGAGGCTTTTAGAAAGACGGTGTATGACAAAGTAAGAGAGTTGCACATAAAACGCTTCCCTTACAACAATTTCTTGTATCCCGATTATATAGAAACGCAAACAGAAGAATAAAAAAGCCGCTTATTAAGCGGCTTTTTGTTTTGTTAACAGTACTTAGAACGTATAATTTAAGCCGAGTAACCAAAAACTTTGAATATCGGTGTCTATAGAATTAAAGGTAGGCGTTGGGTCGGTATCTATCATATTGGCAAATGCATTAGATAAAGCCTCTTGCTGATTTCCTCTTAAACCAAATTCAAATCCAATCCCAATTCCCTTCCAAAAAGTATATCCTAAACTATTAATCCAGGTCCAGTTAGATAAATTGTTTGATTTATAACTCTGGAATGCAGATAAATTCGATTTAAAGTTTAAATCTCCAATACTTTTAGTGTAATCTATTAAAATTTTAAGACCTAAAGATGAATTAAAAATAACGTCGTCGTCTGCAAAAACAAAGTTGTAGTTTATCGGGTGAACAACCACTATAAGGTCGGGAATAGGTGTCCAAGTTATTCCAAAACCAGCATCCAGATAGCCAGGGTCGTTAAAATTATTTAACAAGGTAGATCTGTATTCTACGAGCGCAGATCCTGCAAAGTTTTTTGCAATTTTTCTGCCGTAAAGTGAACTAATATTAAAGACGTCGGTGGCTTCCTGAAAGCTACTGTCGTCTGTGGGATCATCTTTGTCGTCGAACTTTACCCATGTTAGATTTACATTGACCGAATTAATCCAAAAATCCTTTTCTCTTTTTAAATTGGCAAATCCGTTAAAGGTTATTCCAACATTTCCTGCAGAAACATTTGGGGTCTCTTGAGAATACCAATTACTAAATTGCGACACATTAAAACCAACGGTACCAAAGGCACCAATTTTCCAACCTGGAAGCTCGTCGATTTGTGTTTGCAGTGCGTCTGCTCTTTCTTGAATAGCTGCGATAGAATCTTTGGTCGCACCAAGTTGTGATTTAAGTTCTTCTTCTGTTTCTTGTGCCCAACCTACAAAAGGAATTATGAATAGGGCCAATAAAAGTGTAGTTCTTTTCATTTCTATTTAATTTTAATATACGATCTATAGGTTTTTATTAAAGGGGTAAATATATACCTATTGTGAATTAAACGGAAATCATGTAGAAAAAACCTATGACTTTAGCTTAAGAGTGTGATTTTTTAGACCAACTATCTAGGTCGCTTATAAATGGGAACAGAAGAACATGCCTCGCCATACATCACACTTTTGGCTACGGTCATGATTTTTTGAGTTAACTGAACATAGGCGTTGTCTGCAATTTCTTTGTCCGAGCATCCCTTTATGATTACAGGAACATCTTTAAAAGAACTAACATCTAATTGTGCAATTACCTTTTCCACAATAGCGGCTTCTAAACTAACTAACGACCCCACATGTGTTATAAGAGCAAACGGTTGTAAATAGGTGGCGATTAGCATAAAGGCCCAGCCCGGGATAATCGCATCCGTAGAACAATTTAATGCAACATAGGTGTTTTTAAATTGTTCCCAATCATGTGATTTCAAATGTGTTCTAAACTCTTTTTCGCGTAAAACGATGCCCTCCAATAACCAAGGGCTAATGTCGAGAAGTTTTCTAGGCTGGGTGGGATAGATTTCTTCAAGGTCAAATGTGACCAATGAGCTGCTTGCGACTCTATTTACAATCTCTTTTTCCATAGTGGTTTAGAGCATCCCTAATTCTAGCTTAGCCTCTTCGCTCATAAGATCTTGGGTCCAAGGAGGGTCAAAAGTAATTTCTACCTCTGCATCTACGATAAATTTAAGTGACTTCACCTTGTCTTCTACTTCTTTAGGTAGGGTTTCTGCCACAGGACAGTTAGGAGTAGTAAGGGTCATTAAGATTTTTACCTCGCTGTCTTCGTTTACAAAAACATCGTAAATGAGCCCAAGTTCGTATATATCTACAGGAATTTCTGGATCATAAATGGTCTTTAAAACTCCTACTATTTTTTCACCTAACTCGGCCGTATCTATGGTTTGTTCTGTACTCATAATGAAGCGTTTATTTGGGTTTGAAAAGCCACTGCATACAGTTTTATTTTTTTGATCATCGAAACCAAGCCATTAGCTCTAGTTGGAGACAAATGTTCCTTTAGGCCTATTTGGTCGATAAAATTTGTATTGGCTTGCAAAATCTGTTCTGGTGTTTGATTAGAAAATACACGAATTAAAATCGCAATAATTCCTTTGGTAATAATGGCGTCGCTGTCTGCCGTGTAAATAATAGTATCGCCATCTAGTCTGGCATGCAACCATACTTTTGACTGACATCCTTTAATGATGTTATCCTCGGTTTTATATTGAGCATCAATTAAGGGCAACGATTTGCCTAATTCGATCATGTATTCATAGCGTTGCATCCAGTCGTCAAACAGGTCAAAATCTTCTATGGTTTCTTCTTGAATTTGGGCAATAGTCATTTTACTTGCTTAAGGTGAGCAATACGATATCGTCATTGCGCAATTGTACTTGGTCGCCGTTAAAGTTGTAATTGTTTACCGCTTGCATAGCTTGCAAAAAGCTTTGCTCGACGTCCATTTTACCATCACAATACATCTTAGTCATCCCTATTTTAGAAAAGCTAAGAGTTTCGCCCTCGGCGGAATAGCTGCCAAACAATTTATTGCAGCTCGAAGAACCAGAAATTCCAGACGTAGCAGGGTCAAAAACGAGGGTCATACTCTTGCCACTCATATCATCAGAACCCATGGCAACAATGTTGTACGTCCCGCCTAATTCGGCCATTGCATCTTGTTTGCTTATATCTTTGGAGCCATTACAACTTAATCCAAAAAGTAATATAAACGTTGCTAGAATTTTCATATCCTTCGATTTAGGTTAACATTAGTTGAGCTCGTTTTAATGCTGATACTAAGATATCAATTTCTTCTCGAGTATTATAAAAACAAAACGATGCCCTCACGGTTCCTGGGATTTTATAAAATTCCATAACAGGCTGTGCACAGTGATGTCCAGTCCTTACCGCTATACCTAGTTTGTCAAGAATGGTGCCAATATCATAAGGGTGAATTTCGCTCACGTTAAACGAAATTACAGAAGTCTTTTGCTCTGTCGTCCCATAAATAATTAAGCCGTCTATAGTTTTAAGCTGCTCTGTGCCGTATTTAAGAAGTTCATTTTCGTAAGCAGCAATGGCATCAAAACCAATCGTATTTAAATAATCTATAGCTACTCCAAAGGCAATTCCACCAGAAATATTGGGTGTTCCTGCTTCAAATTTATGTGGTAAATCGGCGTAGGTGGTTTTCTCAAAAGTTACTTCTTTTATCATCTCACCTCCGCCTTGGTATGGGGGTAGTTTGGTAAGCCACTCTTCTTTACCGTAAAGCATACCAACACCTGTAGGGCCGCACATTTTATGAGCAGATGTTACATAAAAATCTACATCCAAGGCTTGTAAATCTGGCTTTAAATGCTGGCAAGCCTGTGCTCCATCAATAAGTACAGCTGCATCGTGCTCATGCGCTAATTCTATAATTTTTTCAATAGGATTAATAGTTCCTAAGGCGTTAGAAATGTGATTTACAAAAACCAGTTTGGTTTTACTGTTTAACAATGACGCATAAACGGCCATATCTAATGAACCATCCAACTTCATGGGAATCACTTTTAGCTCAGCACCAGTTGCTTCACAAAGCATTTGCCATGGCACTATATTAGAGTGATGCTCTAGGGCAGATACTATTATTTGGTCGCCAGTTTGTAATAAACTAGAAAAGCCATGGGCAACTAGATTTATACCATGTGTGGTCCCCGAAGTAAAAATAATTTCGTGCGATTTGGCTACTCCAAAGTGTTTCTGAATTGTTTTACGAGCACGTTCATAAGCATCTGTGGCTTCTTGCGATAGGCTGTGAACACCACGATGAATATTGGCGTTGTAATTTGAATAATAATCTACAATTGCCTCAATTACAACCGTAG
>QIIH01000280.1 GCA_003229235.1 Flavobacteriales bacterium
TACCCAACATCTACTCCACCAGAAATTTGCAAGAAGTAATCTCTTCCAACCACTAAACCAGTTATCGCAATAGCTCCAAAACTATTACCCACATTACAATCAACTTCGATTAAAGTATCATCGTAAATTGTCCAGAAAGGTGTCGTTAAAGTTGAGCCAAAAGTGGTAAATATTGTTAACCCAGTTGCATTAGCAGTAAAGCTGTACCATACATCTGCGGCACCGCTTCCACAAGAGCCAGGATTTCCAGTATCTGTCCAATTGGAAGCAACAAAAGTATTGTCTTCTGTAGCGCATCCAGTACCTTCTGCATTAGGTGTAAATGGAATAGGGTCAAAAGAAAAGTTTCCTTGAGTAAAACAAGTTACATCACTTGTAAAAGTCCCAGATCTTGATGCACCATCTGTCCAAACTCCACTTGCTTCAGAACAATTAGCCGCAAGAGAAGTATAAGAATGTGTACCTGTCCAAGTAAATGCACCACCAAGTGTAGCACCGGCAATGTCACATGACGAAACTTCTCCGCCATCAATACAAGTATCTTGTGTGTTACCTGTAGTAGTTCCAATGTCTACTCCCGCTGCCAAAATCATAGTTGTAACATCTGCAGCGTAATTACCAGTACCGTCTCCAGTAACAAATAATACACTCCATGTCGAACTAGGTGATCCACCACAGCCCACAGTACATATCCATGTTCCAGATTGAGCAGTAACAGCTAATCGAGAAGTTTCTTTAGCACCTTTAAGAGCTGCGTCTTCACCACCAAAAGTTACTTCGCTAAATATAGGATTAGATCCGTCTCTATTTACCGAAAATTTGAACGATGCGCCATCTGCAACAAACAATGCGTTAATCACTTTGGTTTCTAAAACTATAACCTCAGAAGTACTAAATTTTAATCCTGTGCCATCACTAAGTGTTAGAAAAGCACGAGAGCTTGTTCCCTCTTTAATCATTAAATCAATAGTACCACGATCACTACTATTCATAGTAGAGAAAATACCGCGATACAATCCTAGGTTAGAATTATCAGATATACTTAAATCGAAAGCCGCTTCGACGCCATTGTCTCCTTGTTGTTCGATTAATTTGTCCTCAGAACATGCAATAAACAAGCATGAAAGAAACAATAATGTCATAAATTTTTTCATTAGTAAATAGAGTTTTAGGTTAAAGTGATTTTTTTATATTCCTTAATAAGCTAGTAATATAGGCACTTTTCTTAGGATATTGAAAAATCCTTTAGGTTTTTTTTAACATTTTCACTTAATCGAAGATTTTGATAATTTAATCATGCCTAATTGTCTCCACTTCGCTATCATAAATAGCAGCTACGCCAATAAGATCTTTATGGCCATCAATATTAACATCAAACATGGTCACTCCTGTTGTAAAGCCATCGTTTCCAGTAACACTGGCGGCCGCACTAACATCTTGGAAGATGAAATCTCCCATGTTTTTGTACAAAACATCTAATCCAAAATTTGATCCAAAAAACACATCAATTAAACCATCATTGTCTACATCTCCAGTAGCAACTCCAGAACAAGCCATAATAATAGGGTAGTTCAAAAGGTTAAAACTTAAATATCTGTAAATATTTTCGTTTTTGAATGTAAGGCTAGACGCTTGGGAAGTGATTTTAGCACAAAATGAAGTTTCCTCAACACGCACTACTTTTTCAATATTATTGAAGGTTTCTAGCCTGCATGCAATAAGTAAAAACAAAAAAAAGAAATAAAACAGACTGCTTTATAGTGGGTGTTTAATAATTATAAACTTGTATGCTGCCATTGCTATTAGTAACTAATAAAATGTTTTTAAAGCCTGCCTTAAGGCTTAATACCCCTCTAGCATTTGTGTTAGCATACAAACCAGATTTTATTGCCGGGATCGCACTCCAACCGTCAGATGTAAAGGACAAAACCGAACCGATTGACGCATCATATCGTGGTGTTTCTACTTCGACATTAAACAGATTACCTACACTTATTACTTCTGGTGTTCCATCTTTATTAATATCTGCAAATTCAAAATCCGATATTGGAGCTAACTGAGCTTGCCATGGTAAATTTGTTGTCTTAAAAGTACCATTCCCTAGGTTTTCGATATAAACAGAAGCCAATGTTGTAGCTTTCCTATGAAAGGCAGTGGCTAATTTATCGCCATAGATATCTTCTAGGCTAGCACTTGCGAACGAAGTATAATCTGTAAATTTATCGCTAATAAATGGCATTTGTTGAGAAGAACATTCTTTACCTCGAGAGGGTACTAATGTTCCGTTATAACTATTACTTAATACAATATCGAAGGTGCCATTGTCGTCAAAATCGTCACAATAAATATGAAACTCACCGCCATTGGTAGTTTTAAATTTTGAATTTAGGCCAATGTTTCCTGCAAAATAGTCTAAATCGCCGTCGCCGTCGATATCATATTGATCTAAAGAAAACCATATCCCTATTTGATCTGAAAGCCCTGGTACTTGTGTTTCTTGAAAAGAACCGTCATTATTTTCGAAAACGGTAATCGCTGTCCATTCTCCTGCAATAATTAAATCTTTATCTCCATCGCCATCAAAATCTGTAAACATGGCCGCAGATGCCATTGGGGCGTTTAACAATTCTTGTTTTGTAAATGTGCCTGCATCATTAATCAATAAATATGATTTCGCCGAATAAGGATATTGATCGGGGATTATTCGTCCCCCAACAAATAAATCGACATCACCATCATTGTCTACATCCGCAGAAATTACAACTTTTCCGCTTTCACCATTTTCTGGAAGAATGCTTGTGTTTTTAACAAATTTCCCGTTTCCATCATTTAAATACAATCTATCTTGATATCCAGCATCTAGTGCTTTTAAATGAGCGCCGCCACTAACCACATAAAGATCTAAGTCGCCATCTGCGTCAATATCAACCCATAGCGCTCCAGTGTCTTCAAATGTTCTATCATTTTTCCAAGGTCCTGACTTCTCTTTAAACTTGCCTTCAGAAACTTGCAAATACAAAACCCCACTACTTCCTTTGGCTCCGCCAATAAACACATCGTCCAAGCCGTCACCATTAATATCAGCTTTAGCTAATGCTGGCCCAACAGTCGATTGCGAATGTGGTAAAAGCACCTGAACAGTGTAATCGTCGAAATCATCTTCTATATGTGTATAATTAATCCCGCTGGTATAAGATTGAGTTAGTATATTGTCGTTATTAATTACAGTATTTGATTCCTCTTTAAATGCAATTTCAGAAATATCTATTGTCTGACTTGTATTTGCTTTAATTTTAGATAACAGCGATGTTCGCCCATTATACCAAGTAATTTTAAGGTCTACAGTAGCATCTTGACCTATGCCAAAAAACAAGGACGCTTCATTAGATGATAAATAGCCACGTGTAGTGTACAGCTCTTGAACTTGCTTTTGATTTGTTCCTATAACTTCTACCTTCGAACCTATCGCTTGTGTATTTTGACCGCTCCCAATAAGCTTGATTTTGACATAATTATTGTTCGATACTTTAGTAGCGAGATTTTCGTAAATAGAAGCATTTGCCTCCATATTATTAGTCACTAAATCTAAATCGCCATCGTTGTCCAAGTCTGCGGTAACGGCGCCATTCGAATTAAACATACTAGGCCCTGCCCACTTAGCAGAAACATTTTTGAATTTAACACCCCCTACATTTTGATAAAAGACGTTTTGAGAAATATCACTAGGGAATATGTCTAATAAATCTCCCAATTGCATGGTACCCGTTTCTTTTTGCTTTGCATCGACACCTTTTTGTATATCTCTAAACAAAAAGTTTTCTTTAATTCCGTTGGTGATAAAAAGATCTTTATAGCCATCCAAATCCATGTCAAAAAACACAGGTGCCCAACTCCAATCTGTTTTGGCAACTCCTGCATATTGCGCTATTTCGCTAAATGTATTATTACCTCTATTTAACTGGAAGGTATTAAACATATACTGCGAATGGTATCCGTTTGCTTTTAATCCTCTAAACCTCTCAACATCCATAGATTTCATATATGCCTTACTGCGAAAATGATCACTCGGAGCCATATCAACCACGAATATATCTAACAAACCATCGTTGTTAATATCCACCATATCGTTCCCCATACTGTTAAACGAAATATGATTCAAGTAGTTTTCTGTTTGATTAGTAAAGCCTTTCTTTTTGTTGTTAATTAACAACAAATCTGGTTCTTCAAAGTCACTACTCACATACAAATCTGGATAACCATCCAAATTAATGTCGCCAATTGCAATGCCATGACGGTAGCCAAAATTTACGAGATTGGCTTCTTTAGATTTTTCTATATAGCTGCCATTTACATTTTCATAAAATCGATCACTCTGAATTCGCCCCGACTTTATATCGGCCATATGATCCTTTGCTCCTTTTGCCTTAAAACCTCGCTCTGGATGGTTTAATAGATACATATCTAGATCACCATCTAAGTCGTAATCAAAAAATGCAGATTGTACTGAATAGTCCTGACTAGCAATTCCAAAATTAGCAGCCTCTTCTGTAAATGTGTTGTTCTTGTTATTAATATACAGTCTATTGGTTCTTTGCGACACATCGGCAGATGGCCCAGAACGACTCACATAAATATCCAACCAACCATCGGCATTAATATCTACCATAGTCACTCCAGTGCTCCAGCCATTAAGTTGTCCTATTCCAGATGAATCGGAGATATCTTCGAATTCAAAATTTCCTTTGTTTAAATAAAGCTTATCATCAGAAGAGTTTCCTGCAAAATATAAATCTGGCAAACCATCGTTATTAATGTCGCCGGCGGCCAAACCGCTACCGTTATAGATAAACTCATAGTTTAAGTAATTCTCCTGTAAGGTTTCTTTGACTGTATTTGTAAAAAATATATTAGTGACATTCGTGGGTTTTAAATCGAATAAAACTTCACTTTTTTGAGTAATCGGTGGTAAATCTTTTACAACCTTATGGCTATCATTTTCTGAATTTTTACAACCGAATACGGTAACAAATAGCACTGAGATAATATGGGGAAATTTCATAAATATTGAATAGAACTCAAATATAAAAAAGTTCCACCACAATCTTCTAATAATAGTTGGTTTAACAAGTGAACTACTCAACCATCATAAGACTATTGCAAAATGTTGAAGCGTTGGTTTGTTTAACTGTTTAATCGAATACGACTCAACGACTCAACAATTAAACGATAACCTAATTAGGAGTTAGTAATTAGTAACTAGGAGCTAGTATTCAGGAATTAGACGTTAGGAATCATTACTGTCCGACTAAAATACGATTTTGCTAAATATGGTTGTTTTATCCCTTTAAAACGGTACTATTTCTCTTTAAGTTCAATAGCA
>QIIH01000289.1 GCA_003229235.1 Flavobacteriales bacterium
AAAGTGATAACCGCTAATGTTAAGGTAAAGGCAATGTTTCCGCTTAAGTTACTACTAAAAGGGAAAAAAGGAATAAGCCCAATTACGTTGTTAATCCAGATAAAGAAAAACATGGTTAACAAGAAAGGCATAAAACGTGTATGGTTTTTTTGACCAATATTTGGAATAGCTACCTCGTCTCTAATAAAAACTACGATTGGTTCCATTAATCGACCAATACCGCTTGGCATATTATTGGCAGACTTTTTATATGAGCGAGCAGACGTTATAAAAATTAAAAACAATAATGCTACCGATAAAAACATCGAGAAGACGTTTTTAGTGATCGAGAAATCAAGTGGTCTCACAGCGTTTGTTGCGTGTTCTTCTGCGTCAAAGCTCATGGCGGTAGCGCCTGCGTTTAACTGATAAATTTTTTCGTGTAGGTTCACGAAGTTTAATCCGCTTTTCTCTACTACTACTGTCCCATCAACATCGTGGTGAAATTCACTCGACATAAAGGTGACTAAGCCATTTTCCGTCCATAAAATAATAGGGAGCGGAATAGATACGTCTCCAGCAATGTGAAAAGTATGAGAGTCGCCAATGTGATGAAAGATCAATTCCGAAGCATTGAAAGGTTCATCTTCTGTCTTTTGTGTATCCTTAGATGCAAAAGAGGTTGCCGTTGATAGTACAAAGAACAGCCCTAAAATAAGGCGTTTCGAAAGGTGTAACTTTACTGTTTCCAATTCAATGTTTTTGCGTTCCTTAAATTTGGTGCAAATGTACTAACATTATATGAAATCTCAAACCTAATACTACTTTGTTTCTAGGTTTTGAAAGAATTTATTGAGGGTGAAAACTTCGAAGCCTAGGAAAAAGAGATACGGAATAAAAAAATTAAAGATTTCTAACTTCATATGAACCACTTTACCCGTAAACACTGGTAATAAAAACACGATGGCCAAAACCATCTTTATCAAGGTGGAACTTAAAAAGATTTGAAATCCATTTTTACTTCCTTTCAAGACTTTGTATAAAATAATCCCGTAAACAGCCAATACCATAGCTCCTAGAAACAAATAAATGGTCCATAATGGGAAATACAATGTTAGCTCTGCAAAAAAGTTGAAGAGAATATAATAATGGACGCCCCATAAGACTCCTGCAAAAAGTACTAGTTTAATTAGAAATGGTAAAAATTGCTTCATCTTGGTAAATATGTATTAATCTTTAGACATTTTTTTGGCCTGTCTAACCGCAAAGACCATTGCAATACCAACAGAAAACATGCTTAAACAAACAGTCCCTAAAGAATATTTGTTGGGATAACGCTCATCTATTTTTATCCCACCCCAAGTTCCTAGCACAATGATGGCTATCATCTGAAAGGCTATAGAGCTAAAGCGAGCATAATTATTAGTGTTGTTGCTCGGTTTTTGTTTTTTGGGTGCGTTTTGCGCGGTCAAATGGGTGGTTTTGAAGATTCTGTCCTTCTAATGATGTAGCCTTAGCTGTTTCTAGTGGCTTGATGTAATTTACAGGCTCGTTGTTCATTGTACACGAAGCATTAAAGGTAGCGCCTGGCTCAACTGCAAGTTTTGCCACAGTAACTTCGCCTTCTATATGAGCAGTAGCCCTAAGGGTTAACGTCCCATTAATATGGAGTTTCCCTATTACGCGACCTTCGATATCTGCATTATCACAAA
The DNA here is from genome assembly GCA_003229235.1 of Flavobacteriales bacterium. Lineage (GTDB taxonomy): Bacteria > Bacteroidota > Bacteroidia > Flavobacteriales > Flavobacteriaceae > Gilvibacter. The sequence goes on from QIIH01000289.1 coordinate 1,692, forward strand.
ATAATCTTCCAATGAGTTCGCCTGTTTGTCCAATAACTACTTTTCCGGGAGTAGTAACGGTTCCTTCTACCTGTCCTTCTACTCGTATTCCGCCTGCGGCGTTAATATCGCCAACAATTTTTGTGCCCTCGCTAATTTTATTTTGCTGTGCTCTTGATTCTATCAGAGAATTGTTCTTTTTTTCGGAAAACATACTATTTAATTTTGGGGATTTTCTTGAAGATACTCGCTGTTGTCAACATAAGTATCCATGTTTTTATGTATTTGAATCACCGTGTAATTGTCAGAAGAGATTCCAAAATAAGGCCTCTTAAGTTTGTAACGTTTATTCTCTCTAAGCAGCTCCCCGAAACCTAAAGAACCTAAACGACTGCTTAACCCATGTACAACAACAAGTTGCTTTTCTGGATTATAGTAATCAATAGAGACCTTCATATGACGGTAGTTTAGATATGAAATTGCCGAGGTGATCGAATCATGAACTATCTGTGCTTCTTCTGTATTTGATACACTAAAAGGATACACTAACTTGAATGTGCGAGATACTGTATCAGACAAAAATTCTTTGTTCGCTAAGCGCGGAATTGTAGTCGAATAAATAAATTGTGCTTGTTTGCCTTCCTCGCTATTTGGGTAGTTAAGTGAGACAAAGTTCAACGCTTTCTTGTACGCCTCATGACCATCACGTCGTCCAATTGCCGTAGCCTTTAAAAGCTCAAACTTAGGGACAAACTCATTGCCATTATAGGTCGTAATATACTCATCTGCTAGGTCAATTACTTGTTGGTATTTAGCAGCTTCGAACATGCCATAGAGCTCATTATACTTAAACCCTGGGCTAGACTCGTCTGCAGACAATGCTGCGTTCGGATTATTCAAAATTTCTGCGTAGCGAGAGTCTGGATAATTACCGGTAATATCGTTTTTGTATTTGTTGGCGTTAGTAACATCGTTTAGTTGCTCATAAATTCTAACCAAATTGTATTTGGAGGGTAATATCAATCGTTCTTCTGGGTTCTTTTGTAACAAAGCTTCTAAACGATCTGCAGCCAGATAATACTCTTTAAATTTTTCTTTATAAATAAGCCCTAACTGATAGTACGCAAAATTACGATCAATTTTTAACGTATCGATTAGTCCAGCGCGTGTTGGAATCATTTCTATGTATGATTCTGGCTTGTATCGCGGGTCGTCTGCAATAGATAGTCCTTCAACGACTTCGAATTGCTCGTCTGGCAACGAAGTCGAATTTTTGTCTGAACGCCTCCAATGATCCTCTAATGGACGATCGCCCCAACGTCTTTTAAACTCTTGTCTACCAAAGGCTACAGTAGATGTGTTATAAAAATAAAAGGTGCCTGGTTTGCCAGCGTCTTGTTTGGTCTCTGTAAAAAACTCGTTGTCTTTAAAGCCGTCTTCGCCTTTGGATGCCGATATAGAATCGGCAATTGCCTGTTCTTTTAACCTGTCTGTATACTCCGTGAAAAACTCCATTCGTTGCCCATCACTCATGGCAACCAAATTTAGAATACTATCATTGTTAATAGCAATATCTTCGTAAAAAATTACATCGTCTAAGTTGTCGCGTTTTTTTGATATTCTTCTGTGTTCTATTGTATTTGGACGCAGATTGGTTAAAGTACTGTCGTAATATGCTCCAGCATCCTTGTACTCGGCATAATCAAAAAATATGTCACCTAAAGTCACATAATTTCTAGCTAGCAAATAATTGTCTTGATTGTTTGCCCGGATAGACCAATTGTAATAATCGATTGCCAAATAGACACTATCGTTATTTTGATGATACTTGCCAATCTGATAGTAAATTATATCTAAAAAAGGTCTGTTCTCACGATCTTCTTCTAAATCTGTAAGTAATTCTAAGAATGCTACGTGATCCCCCGTTTGGTGATCAAAGTTTTTAGCCTTTTCTAAATGAGCATTTATCATATATACCCGAGGAGACTTTCTGTTTAAAGCGATTACCTCGTCAAACGCCATGTTAGCACTATCCTTATGATTTAAGGCGTTGTACAATTGCCCTTCAATAAATAAAAGGCGCCCCTTGGTTGGCTTATCTTTGGCATAATCGGCGGCCATTTTAATGTAAGGCAAGGCTCCATCTAAAGAGTCTAAATTAATAAAGGCCTGTCCTATCACTGCGTTAGCCTCTGAAAGGTCTCGATCGTCCAGCTCGTGGTTTTTAATCATTCGGTTAAGATCGTCAAGCGCTACTTGCTCGTTGCCTAGCCGGATGTTAGACTTAGCCTTCCAAATCTTGGCTGTGTTAATTTTATCGCCCGTTGGGTATTTAGATAGTATATAATTAAAAGCTCCTAAAGCAGGTATAAATCGTTGATCGAAGTAGCGTGCCTTCCCTAGAAGAAGAAAAGCCTCGTCCATTTGCGGGTTGCGTTCCTTCCCATCAATGTACATGCTATTTTTTTGAATTGCTTTGGCTGCTTTTTCTTCAGCCAATTCGAAATTCGAATTTTTTGATTGTCCTGGGAGACTCACATCCTCTAAAAGCTCAAGGCGTTCTACCGGAAGAATTTCCCAATAGTTATCTCGATAGCTATCGGCCAATGCTAGTTTGCCTTCGTCGAAAGCCACTTGCCCATTATAAAGCTTATTATATTCGGCGGCTACAGCGTTTGAACTTCTATTTATAAAGGAATCTTTTTTAGTAGAACATGCAACAAAAAACAAGCTGCACAAAAGAATTCCTAAAGTAACGTTTAATCCCCTTTTCAAAATTGATGCATTTTATAAAAACTAAACTTAAAATTCTCGCCTTTAGTATGCGATTTTTTAAGCAGAGAGTAAAAATACGCTTCTTTTTCAAAAATAGGCCTTTATCCCTCTAAAAAATACCTAAACAAGGAGGGTAAGGGTGTTTTAATTGCGGGATATTGGTTGTATTTTTGCACTAAATTTTTCTATGCAATCATTTCATAGCTTAAAGGTTCAGAATATCATTAAAGAAACCAAAACGGCAGTTTCGGTAATATTCGATCTTCCTGAATCTTTAAAAAATACCTTCAGCTTTAAGGCTGGACAGTATCTCACTATAAAAAAAGTAATTGACGCAGCAGAAGTGCGCAGGTCCTATTCGTTGTGTAGTACGCCTGCCTCTGGGCAATTAAAAGTATTGGTAAAGGAAGTGCCTAATGGTATTTTTTCTAGTTATATAAACCAACAATTATCCATTGGTGATGTTTTGGAGGTTCATCCGCCAGAAGGACGATTTGCTTTTGTGCCAGACCAATCAAAATCAATAAATTATGCTGCTTTCGCAGCTGGGAGTGGGATTACTCCCATAATTTCTATAATAAAAACCTGTTTACAACAACAAGTCAAGTCTCAATTTTTACTAGTATATGGTAATCGATCTGCCGAAGACACAATATTTCTTGAAGAATTAATTGCCTTACAAGGCGAATTCCCTGGGCGATTTATGTTAGAGCTCGTTTTGAGTAGACAAAAGCAGGAAGGATCGCAATTTGGACGAATCGATACATCGATTATTAATTTCTTTTTAGCCAACAAATATGCCGAGTTTTCACCAAGTGAGTATTATGTATGTGGCCCAGGTGAAATGATTGATACGGTACTCGAAACTCTCACCAATAAAGGTGTTTCTAGCGATACTGTT
>QIIH01000297.1 GCA_003229235.1 Flavobacteriales bacterium
TCACTAGCTCTTTAAAGGTGCTAAAATCTACAGAATAGCTTATTCCTGCACCTTGCTCGAAGTTTTGCTGCTCTCCTATAAACTGGATCTGTGCCTGCCTATTAAAGAAAGTCATTCTAAGGGTTCCGTCTTCGTTCATTAACCATTGAATCTCTACATCGCCAGCCACCTGAGACTCGCTTACTGAGTTTACGGGAATACCTACTTTCCCTTTAAATAAAATTCGTTCCGAAATATTGGCGCTAATGGTCGCTTCAAAGAAATCACTGGTCTCAACATCTGGACGACGCTCGCCAACATTATAAGCAACTCCCAAATTAAATTTTGCGTTATCGTCTTGTAAAAATTCATTTAAAATATTGGCAACAGATTGCGTTAATGTTTGGGTCCCAATCCCCAAATTTAAGCCACCAAAATCGGACTGAAATGTATTGGTTGCCAATAAGAAAATAGCTTGTTGTTCACGCTGTTCTTTAGAACTCAATTTATCTTCTAATTCGTTGACAACGGCATTTGCTGAGCCAGGAAATTCGATAAAAAAGTCGATGGTTGGTTGTAATATTTCACCACTCAATTTTACGACAACATCTACAGGAATTTTTCGGTTTGAGGTCGAGTTGTCCAGTAATACAGCAGGATTGGCCTCGGTACTATAACGCGCCTTTAAATCTAGGGCAGCACTTGATGGGCTACCATCCCAAATTATTGTACCTCCTGGATCCATATCGATAACCTTATTATAAACTCCGCCATAGCGAAAATCATAGGTTCCGGAATACACATTAAAATCACCCCACATTTTAAATTTCCCTAGCGTGTTGATCTCAATAAGTAAGATCCCTGCACCACGTCCTTTTAATGATGAACCGCTTTTTTGATCAATGACAATTTCTACTTCTGCATTGTTGTTAATGTCTAAATCGAAGTTTAATTCTAAACCTTTCACCTCTTGGGCCTCTACAATAATACCATTTATACGCGCTGCTTTTTCTTCGGGAGAGATAAAATGAATATAGCTCTCTTCGCCTATGGCCTCAACATCGCTTAAAGGAATTTTAAACGAGGTATTTGGCTGAGTGGTCGCTGTAACATCTATCACTAGCTCATCTGTAGGGCCAGCAACACGGGCATTCCCAGAAATAAATGCCGTTCCGTAATACAAGGCATCTTCACTTGCCGGAGTATCTAGCACTACCAAATTATCTGAATTTACCACTAAGTTTAAGTTCCACTTAGAGAAGTTAGTATGAGTGACGTCGCCCGTAAGTACACCTGTCGAATTATGTCGAGTATCGGTGAAATTTATAGGGGTTAATGTAATGCGATTATTAGCGATAAAAACGTTGGAGCGAGACTCAAAATTGTAGTCCACATTTAAATAAGGAATACTAAGCCCCGAATCGTCCAGCGTGATTTGACCAAATAAATCTGGAGATTTATAATTTCCTATCACTTTAGTTTTACCAGTAGCAAAACCACGAATATTTGTAATTACTTCATCACCAAATGGGCTTAAGAACTTAAGATCTAATCGATTTAAATCTACAGTCATATCAATTGTGGGCTCACTTGGCCTAAGGTCGATAGAGCCTACAGCGCTTATAGACTGGATATCATTATTAGTCAGCGTGGTATTGATAGTATACTTTGTGAGATCTTCGTTGCCATTAACATCTAGCCGGAGATCTCCAAAGAATACATCATTGATAACTATATCGCCAATATTTACATTCGAATCTGGATAATAAGAGCCGTCCTTTTGTAAAAAATTGAGCTTTCCATTCACTATGCCGCTTATGTCTAAGTTTTCGACCACCGGTGTTATTTTACCGATATCTACATCTTGAAAACGCACTTTTAAATCTTTATAGTTATCTTCTTTTAAAAATCCAGAAACAGCAATGTATTCGTTGTTGTGATTCATTACTAAGGAATCGATTCTTACATCCTTAAAATTATTATCAAAAACTATCTTATTACGTCTGTTGTTATGTTGGTTTATATACCAGACATTGTTCTTAAACTCTATCGAGGACTTTTTTATACCAACCACAGATTTCCCCTCAGGATTAATCGTATGATATAAGGACAAATTGTAATCGTCTGTATTATCAAAACCACCTTGAAACTTTGATCTAATAAACAGGGTGTCGTTTACAGTTACATTAATAAGACTAACATCACTAAAGTCATAAAAACCAGCATGAACCGAATCGATTTCGACATACGTATTAAAAAGAGGGTTGTCGTTATCTACTTGTAATTTTAAATCGCCCAGATAGTTGCCAAAGACTATTATTTCTGGCGAACTAAAACTGAGTTTAAACTCAGATTCATCACTTGACACACTCCCTCGAACTTTACTATTATCTCCTAACTTAATCTCTGGCACAAAAACATCTACAATCTTGCTGTAAATTTCGAATTCGTAATCTAAATATTGACTGGTAATAACTTCCCTCGGAATATAATTGGCATAAATGCTACCAATGCTATTTCTGAATAAATTAGGCACATCCAGAATGTCGAACTTTCCGATAATACTTCCGTTTATAATATCAGGCGAATTGATCGAAATCTTACGTTCATCATCAACAAAACTGGCCTCTACAGCCAAATCATCAAAATAATAATCGTCTTCTAAATTCTGATAGGTAGTTTCTTTAAGTTCTAAAACTCCAACCGCATTATCTATAGAAGTTCCGGTCATATCCATGAGTATGCTCCCTGTAAAAATACTTATACTATCACGCTCTATTAGGTTCAGTTCATAAAGGTCTGCATACTGAACAGTTGCTTCGAAATCGTAATTATTAGTCGTTTCAGAAACATCTATTAAACCTTCGAACTTAAGTTTTAAGTTAGGGTCGTCTATATCTAAACTACCGTTAAATAGTGGTTTTTGTAAATTACCCGATACTATGATATTCTGATAGTTGTACTCTTCAAAACTAAGAGCCGTTATGGTACCGTCTAAGGTCGTTTTAACTTTATCTACAGTAAAACCTTGACCATCAAAATTAACAGCAGCGGTCACATTCCCTAAAGCTTCAGCTCCTGTTAAGGCACCAATATCAAAGTCTTCTAAATTGAGAAAACCAGAATAACTAGCAGCATCGATATCCCGCATATTCCCCATTTTAAGGACAGTTTGGGCCTTTCCTAGTTTACTTTCTATGGATATGTCTGCATTGAGCCCATTTTGTGTTACTGTAGAGGTCCCTTTTACCAAGAAGTTATCCATATGAGCAATCTCCTGCGGAAGCTCTCTCAATACATTAGGCAAAAATGCTCTTAAGTCGCTGTAGCTTGTTCTTATAAAATGATTTGTTCCGGTTATCGTAAAATTATCTGTGACTGAAAGTAAATCTACTGCTACAAAATTACCGTATACACGAGAACTATTAAATTTAAGATCTGCATTTCTAAAGCTAAAATCGTTCATGGTACCTTTAAAAGCTCCAGAAACCGTAAGAGTCTTATTACGCCCAAACTCTTCGTAAAACGCTCTAAGGTCGTTGGTACTTACGGTAGACTCACTAATATCTGCGGCTATAGTGACATTGTTTAAAAAATTTGCTAAACCACTTTCACTGTAGTCCAAGACTGCATCTGCATACAAGGTAGACTCATTGGTTTTAAGCACTAATCCCTTTACATCCATTCGGTCTGGCGTATAGGTATAATGCGCAGAGAGATGGTTAACTGCGATGTTCTTTCTTTCATTAAAAGAAAGATTAATAATATCGACATCCACCACAGAACCAACAATACTAAAATCTTTTGACTCTAAGGCAAATTGCTTTAAATCGAAAAGCACTTTGTTCTCCATGTTAAGGTCCGAAATCCTAATATGAGAATCGATAATGTTGATTCCGTCTGATTTTAACAAAAATTCTTTTTCAGATTCGGTTGTTGTACCACTATCAAACTTTCCTAATAAGACATAGAGATTGTCGTCTATCTCTCCCTCGTAGGTTGTCAAGTGAAAAGAAAGCCCTTCTAAAACTACTTGATCAAGATCTAGGTCGCCATTATATGCCTGCTTAAAACTGTAAATAGAAGACTTAAGTTTAGATACGAAAACCAATGTATCCTCATGGTGATCTTCTACATAAAGCTCTTTAAAAACAATGTCGCCATTCCATGAAAGACCAATTCTGTCTATTTGAATATTGATATCGTAGGTTTCGTTTATGTTTTTTGTGACTTTTTTAGCAATTGCAGTTTGTACGGCAGGTATTGATATCAGCACAACAGCGACTATAAGCAATAGCAAGATTGCTAATAAAACTCGAAATACTATTTTCTTAAATTTTTTGATACCTACTAATGTTTTAATTTTGTAACCAAATAATGTGCCAAGTAATGCCCGATCAAAAATGTTTTATTCTCGCAATAGAGTCTTCATGTGACGATACTGCAGCCGCTGTGATCAACAACGGTCACATACTCTCTAATGTTGTTGCCACTCAAAAAATTCACGAGGAGTACGGAGGCATTGTGCCCGAACTTGCCTCTCGAGCGCATCAACAAAATATAGTTCCAGTGGTTTATCAGGCATTGCGTAAGGCAAATATCGATAAAAAAGACCTAAAAGCCATAGCTTTTACACGCGGTCCAGGACTAATGGGTTCACTTTTGGTTGGAACCTCATTTGCCAAGGCGATGGCAGCGGCTTTGAGCATTCCATTAATAGATGTTCATCATATGCAAGCTCATATATTAGCACATTTTATAAAGTATCAAAACAAGCCAGTACCCACCTTCCCATTTTTGGCTGCTACAATTAGCGGGGGCCATACTCAATTGGTAAAAGTAACCGACTATTTTGAAATGGAACTGTTAGGGCAAACCATAGACGATGCTATTGGTGAAGCATTTGATAAGAGTGCTAAAATTTTAGGTCTCCCTTATCCTGGTGGTCCAATTTTAGACAAGCTCGCACAAGAAGGAAATCCATTGGCTTTTAAATTTCCTAAACCAAAAGTTGGTAGGTATGATTTTAGTTTTAGTGGTTTAAAAACTGCTGTGCTTTATTTTGTTCAGAACCACACACAAAAGGATCCAGATTTTGTTAAAGATAATCTGGTCGATATTTGTGCCAGTATTCAATATACCATAGTAGACTACTTAATGGACAAAATTGGAAATGTGGTTAAAGACACAGGAATCACCCAAGTGGCAATTGGTGGCGGAGTATCTGCAAATAGCGGAATACGTAAAGCTTTAGAAGAAGCCTCCAAAAATAAGGGCTGGACAACTTTTATACCACCTTTCGAGTATTGTACAGACAATGCAGCCATGATTGCAATGGC
>QIIH01000220.1 GCA_003229235.1 Flavobacteriales bacterium
CAGGCTAAGGTGTATTTTAGAATTGCAGAGAGCTTCAAGAAAAAAGGAAGCTTTGGGAAAGCCAGAAGCTATTACAGAAAAGCTTTAAGTGCTAAACCAACGATGGGAATATGCCATTTGAGAATTGCGAGTATGTACAACACTAGTGCAAACAACTGCGGAACCGATGTATTCTCAAAAAGAGCTGTGTACTGGTTAGCAGCGGCAGAGGCATCAAAGGCAGCACGTGTTGATGGGTCTATTGCTTCGAACGCAAGAGCTGCGGCTGATGCATATCGTCAAAGAGCACCGAGTAATACAGATATTTTTCAGGCGAGTATGTCTGGTAAATCTGTACCTTTAAGTTGTTGGATTGGCGGAAGCGTTAAAGTTCCCAACTTATAGAACAATAAATGAAATATTTACCTAAAGTATCATTAAGCGTGATCACAGTTTTAGCTGCGATCACGCTTTTTGCTTGCGATGGTAATTACGAAAAAGTGCGTCAATTAAATTTGGCCGATGAGGTTCCAGTAGGGATAGGTGAGGGAATTAAGCTTATTCATACAGACTCTGGAAAAGTGGTTGCTAATATGCTGGCCGATAAACTCCTTGACTTTTCAAATTTTGACTTCTCATATTATGAGTTTCCAGACGGCGTTACTGTTTATTTTTGGGACGAAGAAGGCCAAAAAAGCACAATTACCTCAGACTATGGCATTCGCTACGACCAAACAGGCATAGTAGATTTACGACAAAATGTACATGTGATAACCAGCGATAGTGTTCAGCTTGATTCTGAGCAACTGTACTGGGATCAAGAAAACAATTGGGTATTTACCGATGGCCCATATACAATTACCTTTAGTGATGGATCATACAACGATGGTGCTGGCTTTGACTCTAGTCAGGATTTTAAGATCTTTTTATCACGAAAAAACCAAGGAGTTCAACTAATAGAAAACCAAATAGAAGACCAAGAAGATGGGGAATAAATTATATATCATTATCGAATATGCGTATATCGCATTTGCAATATTTTCAATTTATTTAGTAATAAGTAATTGGGATATAGATCGCAATCAATCTTATTTGTTTTTAGGCTTTACAGTGCTGTTTGTATTTCTGTTCTTTTTTAAACGTAACTTTAGGAAACGCTTAGAACAACGCAACAAAAACCAATAGTGGATTTTACCCTTATTATTATTCTGATTTCCATTTTATTGTCTGCCTTTTTTTCGGGTATGGAGATTGCTTATATATCTTCGAATAAGATTCATCTAGAAATCGAGAAAAAGCAGCATAACTTTATGGCTGGGGTGCTTAAACGCATCACCAAAAGGCCCTCTAAGTTTATCGCAACTATGCTAGTAGGCAACAATATTGCCCTGGTTGTGTATGGGTTTTATATGGGAGAACTGCTAATGCAGTTTATTCCTCAGCAGGGTTTTACGGGCTTGTTAATCCACACATTAATTTCGACCTTAGTCATTTTGATTACTGCCGAGTTTCTGCCAAAAGTCTTTTTTCAGATTTATGCCAATAGCTTGGTCAAACTCTTTGCGGTGCCTGCTTATATATTTTACGTGCTTTTTTCTTTTATTTCTGAATTTGTTATTTGGATATCAGATCTAGTGCTTAAGTATTTGTTTAAGACAGAAGGCGATGCCGTACAGCTTAGTTTTAGTAAACTAGAACTGGGTAATTATATTTCTGAACAAATGGAAACGGTACAGGAAAGTGACGAGATGGATAGCGAAATACAGATTTTTAAGAACGCCTTAGACTTTAGCGAAGTAAGATCTCGTGAAGTAATGGTGCCTCGTACAGAAATGGAAGCTGTGGATATCGATACATCTATAGACGAACTACATCAATTATTTGCCGCCACTGGGCTTTCTAAGATTCTTGTTTATAAAGAAAACATAGACGACATTGTTGGATATGTTCACTTTTTTGAATTATTTAAACAACCAACAAACATAAAAGAAGTACTGATGCCATTAGTTTTCGTTCCAGAATCTATGTTGGCGAAGGATGTATTAAACATTCTTATTAAAAAACGCAAGAGCATTTCTGTAGTGCTAGATGAGTACGGAGGGACTTCTGGAATGATGACAGTAGAAGATATTATAGAAGAACTCTTTGGAGAGATAGAAGACGAGCACGATTCTGTAGATTTAATAGAAGAATCGTTAGGCAAACAACATTATAGGTTTTCTGCGCGTCTAGAAGTAGATTATCTCAACGAGACTTACAGGTTAAATCTGCCTGAAAATGACGACTATGAGACTCTTGGAGGTATGATTGTACATTTTACTGAACAAATACCAGAGGTGCAAGAAACCATACAAATAGCCGAATATCAATTACAAATAATCGAGGTCTCTAACACCAAGATCGAGCTCGTCGAACTCAAAATAGCGAAACCTTCTTAAATATTCGGTTTTAGCCTGTAATTTTAGCAGTTTGAGTTTTTAAAAGTGGCTATAAAATGGTATTTTTGCCCCCTATAAATTTCGATGACAAATGGCAATTTTAAATAGTATTAGAAAACGCGGAGTATTCCTTATTGTAATTATAGCAATGGCGTTGTTTTCTTTTGTTTTAGCGGATGTAATTCGCAACGGTGGTGCAGCTAGCGCCAACCAAAATAATATAGCTACTGTAAACGGTACCGAAATAGATCGTATCGCCTTTATGGAGAAAGTAGAGATTCAAAAAAATCGCTTAGGTGCTGGTGTAAATGGCAATCAAGTAATGAATCAAGTTTGGGAGCAAGAAATTCGTTCTGCAATTTTTGATGAGCAATTTGAATCATTAGGATTAAGCGGGCAACAAAATTTTACAAGAAAAGCGTTAAGCGAAGCCTTTGCAACAAACCCGACCTTCTTTAACGAAGCTGGTATTTTTGACTATGCAAAACTCGAAGAGTTTGTTGCTATTCAAAGAGAAGATAGTTTTGCCTATGCCTCATGGATAGAGACAGAGCGTTCGGTGATTGCTCAAGCTTTAGAGCGCACTTATTTTAATATGATTAAAGGTAGCCTTGGTGCTACAATGGCCGATGGCGAGCTAGAATACAGAATGGAAAACGATAGAGTAGACATCCAATTTGTACATGTTCCTTATAGTACTATTCCAGACGATCAAGCTACGGTATCAGAAGCCGAGATTGAGGACTATATGCGTTCTCATCAAGATCGTTTTACGGTAGACCCTCAAGTGTCTATTCGTTATGTACTTTTCCCATCTGTTGCAAGTGCAGCAGACGAAGCCGAAGCTACTAAAGAGGTAACAGATCTTATCGATCAATTAGAGTCTTCTGAAGAACCTGGAGTTATTGTAACCTCAGAATCAGACTTAGCTTTTGATGACAGGGTTTTATACAAAAAGGACCTGCCATCAGCTATTGCAGATACATTATTCGCAATGAGTCAAGGCGATGTATACGGGCCTTATAAAGATGCAGGGCATTTTAAAATTTCTAAGATTACTGCCATAGAGACTTTACCAGATTCTGTAAAGGCACGTCATATTTTAATTCCAACAGGACTTAATCAAACAGATAATATAACACGAACAGACCAACAAGCTAAAGCTACCGCAGATAGTCTTGTTAATATCTTAAAGAGCAACCGCTCTCGTTTTACTGAGTTTGTAACTGCATTTACGGCAGATGCTAATAGTATTCCTAATGAAGGGCGTTACGATTGGTATCCTTATAACTATATGACGCCAGAGTTTAGAGATTTTACATTTTCTGGTAAAACAGGAGATTTGGAAGTTGTAAAAACGCAGTTCGGGTATCATATCGTAGAAATTGAAGGGCAGAGAAATGAGCAAAAAGTGATTCGTCTTGCCACTGTGGCTAAAGAGATTACACCTTCTTCTAAAACAGAAAACGATTTGTATACAGAAACAACGCGTTTTGAAATGAATGCTGGAAAAGGAGATTTTCAAGAGGTAGCTAAAGAAGGCACTTACGGGGTTCGTCCTGTAGACGGAATTGGTGAGTTAGACAACAATATTCCTGGAATCGGAGCAAATCGTTCTATAATTAACTGGGCATTTAAAGCAGAAACGAGTGTTAGTGATATCAGCCGATTCGAGATTGTAAATGGTTTTGTAGTTGTGCAATTAGTGCGTCGTAATTTGGAGGATGCCCTAATGAGTAATGCCGAAGGATCTGTTATTGTAACTCCGATTATAAGAAAAGAGAAGAAGGCAGCTATAATTAGTCAAGGTTTTAGTGGTTCTTCTCTAGAAGAGATAGCTACAAGCCAAACCGAAACTGTAAAATCGGCAAATGCACTTAATATGAAAGCTCCAACTATTGCCGGAGCCGGAACTGAACCTAAAATAGTAGGTGCGGCATTTGGTCTTAAGCCTGGAGAGGTTTCTAAACCTATCGATGGTGTAAATGGGGTATATGTTGTTAGAGTTGTTGCAATTAATAATGCACCAGACTTGCCAAGCTATTTGGCCTATGTGAAAGATGCACGTACTGCACAGACAGCTCAAATAAACCAAAAAGTTTATTTGGCATTAAAAAATGCAGCAGATATTGAAGATAACAGAGCTACTTTCTACTAAAAGTTAGTTTAAGATATAGTAAAAAAGCCTGCTGAAAAGTGGGCTTTTTTTATGGAAGAATCATTTGATCGTAGGTGAGAATTGTAGCATAGCCCTTGTCTCTAAAGTAGTTTATTTGAGATTCGGCTCCCACAGCGAGGATAAAATCGCCACCCCATGCACCAAGGCTTTTAATCGCCCTTGGATAATCTTTAAACAATTGTTCTTTTATAGTACTAATCCCTAAAATTTGAGACAAAAGCTGTTCGTGCTCTTTAAGCAAAGCTTCAAAATTTAGAATAGTATTTGCTGCCATTAATCGCTTGCTAATTTGGCTTACTATGGCTAAACTGTTGTCTTGAAGGGTTGCATTTTTTCTGTAATGGGCAATACCCTTCTTGCTATCCATTTTATTGCCTAAGTGAACAAAAAATACTTGGTCTTTAAAAGGCCAAATAAGTTCGATAGGCTTAATTGTAGCTTGCTTTTGAGAATCAACAGAGTAAATAATCGCCTCATCATTTTGTGCACAAGCAATGTCATAGCCGCTACCTCCAAAACTCTTGTGTAAAAGATCAAATGCGTCTACTTCTGCCCATTGGGCTACATTATTAATTAATGTAGAAGAGCTGCCCAAGCCCCAATTGTTGGGAAAGTCTAGTTTGGATGTCACGTTAAAACCACTATTACCAGATAAAAATGAAGGGTTTAATAATAAACAGGTATTTAAAATTTTAAGAAGCGTCTTGGTAGGG
>QIIH01000037.1 GCA_003229235.1 Flavobacteriales bacterium
ACTATAATTAATATCGCAGATAAACTTATTTACTTAAGCGTTATTCTGGCTGGGCTTATAATGATTTATTTAGGCACAACCGTAATTAGCTTAAAAAGCACCAAAAGCTCTTTAAAAACTGAGCTCAATAAGATTACACAAAAGATGCATAATTTTAGATCTATAGTAGAAATTCTATTGCGTTCTAAACTTTGGCAATCTGGCCTTCCATCTTACATAGACGAAGAGTATTCTGGGCTCACTTTTTTCGAAGTCAAAGAGTTTTACAAAGGAAAATCTAAACTTGCGATTGAGTTTTTGCAAGAAAAGAAAATCACAATTACGCCGATACCGAGAATCTCTATCTAGAGATGAAGTCTTTACTTTACACATCTGCAAGAGATAAAAAAATAGGCGAAGAAATTAAAATGCCGGCCGTTTATGACAAGCGCTTAACAGAAAAATGGTTAGAGCATAAGTGTGGTTCTGGGCTGTGGTATTACTTTGGCTATAAATACAACATCTACAAAGAGGCGCTTGATTTAGACAATGTATACGAACGACATCAAGAAAAAATCATGAAACTCGCGCTGTCCATAGACAACGATACCTTCGAAGATTCTTCTTTTAACGAAGTATTTTTATCTAAACTAGGCGAATATGCTACTAACGAAATCCTTCCCAAGCTGTATCAATTTCAGGAAGGTAGCGAACAAAAATTACCAAAATTAGTTCGTCATTTATACGTAATTTCTTTATGTCTTTTGTTGTTTGGAGTGCTATTACCTTTAGGGGTTAGCCTCTTCGCTCTTCCAGCAATTGCTAGCATCTTAGGGGTGTCTGTAATTATTGCAATAGTCTTCTTTATCGCAACGGCATTTTTTCAGTTTTTATCTAAGGCTGCTCAGGTCTAAATTGTTGTTAATTGAGCTGGATTTAATCATTTTTGATGTGACAAATCTGTACCTTCGCAAATTATGTCAAATCCGAACGAATTTATCGAAGTTTTAGGCGCTCGTGTTCACAATCTAAAGAACATCGATGTACGCATTCCACGTGAGCAATTGGTTGTAATTACTGGGCTTTCGGGTAGTGGAAAATCTTCTTTGGCATTCGATACTATTTATGCCGAAGGACAGCGTCGTTATATTGAGACTTTTTCTGCTTATGCACGACAATTCTTAGGAGGACTTGAAAGACCAGATGTAGACAAAATTGATGGCCTCTCCCCTGTTATTGCCATTGAGCAAAAAACAACAAGTAAAAGCCCTCGATCTACTGTTGGAACAATCACAGAAATTTACGACTTTTTGCGCCTATTGTATGCCAGAGCCAGCGATGCTTATAGCTACAATACCGGGCAAAAAATGGTGAGTTATAGCGACGAACAAATTAGAGACCTCATCATCCAAGATTTTGACGATAAAAAAATTAGTGTCTTGTCGCCCGTTGTTCGCTCACGAAAAGGTCATTATCGCGAGTTATTTGAGCAGATAGGAAAGCAAGGTTTTGTAAAAGTACGCGTAGATGGCGAAATCGTCGATCTTATAAAAGGGATGAAGATAGATCGATACAAAATGCACGATATAGAAATCGTCATAGATCGGTTAAAAATCACTCCAGACGTAGACAAAGACAATCGTCTTACCGAGACTATCAAAACAGCCATGTACCACGGAGACGATGTGCTAATGGTTATAGAAAACGAGACAGGTGCTGTCCGGTTTTTTAGCAGAACTCTTATGTGTCCTACAAGCGGAATTTCTTATCCCAATCCGGAACCCAACAATTTTTCGTTTAATTCGCCTAAGGGAATGTGTCTAAGCTGTAAAGGTCTAGGGCATTTGTACGAAGTAAACGAAGATAAAATTGTTCCCGATCAAAAACTATCTATCAAGCAAGGCGCTTTGGCGCCTCATGGGCCACAAAAGGAAAGTTGGGTATTTAAACAATTAGAGCTTATTGCAGAGCGCTACGAATTCAGCCTTAGTGACTCTTATAAAGATATTCCAGCAGAGGCAAAAGAGATAATCATGCATGGCGGAAACGAAAAGTTTGAAGTCGCTTCTAAAACATTAGGCATAACCCGTACATACAAAATCGATTTCGAAGGTGTTGCGGCTTTTATTAATCAAACCTATCACAATAATGATTCTGCATCTCTACAGCGCTGGGCCAAGGACTATATGGATCATATCAAATGTCCAGAGTGCGAAGGTGCTCGCCTGCGTAAAGAATCACTTTATTTTAAAGTCGCTACTAAGAACATTGCAGAATTGGCGCAGATGGATATTATAGAGTTAAGCCGATGGTTTGCAAAACTAGAAGGAAAACTCAGTGTAAATCAACTTAAAATTGGGCAAGAAGTAATAAAGGAAGTCAGAAATAGATTGCAGTTTTTAATCGATGTCGGGCTCACTTATTTATCGTTAGATCGCAGCTCTAAATCACTTTCAGGAGGAGAAGCTCAACGTATTAGGCTGGCCACACAAATTGGGTCGCAACTGGTTGGCGTGCTATATATTCTGGACGAACCCAGTATAGGATTACATCAAAGAGACAACGCAAAACTTATTGATTCTCTTCTAAAATTAAAAGAATTAGGTAATTCTGTGTTGGTTGTAGAGCATGATAAAGAAATGATCGAACATGCAGATTACGTAATTGATCTTGGCCCTGCTGCTGGAAAACACGGAGGAGAAATTGTTTCATTCGGATCGCCTTCAGAAATTATTGAACACGCCACTCTAACGGCAGAATACTTAAAAGGAATCCGACAAATTGAGGTTCCTAAAAGTCGTCGTGACGGAAATGGCAAAACGTTAGTATTAACTGGTGCCAAAGGGCATAACTTAAAAAATGTGTCTATTTCGCTTCCGCTAGGAAAAATGATTGGCGTAACTGGAGTTTCAGGTAGCGGTAAAAGTACGCTCATCAACGAGACACTTTATCCTATACTTAATGCCTACTTTTTTAATGGAGTTAAAAGACCACTGCCTTACAAAAAGATTGCTGGACTAGAAAACATTGATAAAGTTATCGATGTAAACCAGAGTCCTATTGGCCGAACCCCACGATCTAATCCTGCTACATATACCGGAGTGTTTTCTGAGGTACGTTCGCTTTTCGCTAAGGTGCCAGAAGCCATGATACGCGGGTATAAGCCTGGACGGTTTAGTTTTAATGTTACTGGCGGACGCTGTGAAACCTGTAAAGGAGGTGGCCTTAAAGTTATTGAGATGAACTTTTTGCCAGATGTTTATGTAGAATGTGAGACCTGTCAAGGCAAAAGATTCAATAGAGAAACTCTAGAGATTAGATATAAAGGAAAAAGCATTTTTGATGTTCTCGAAATGACCATAAACGAAGCTTGCGAGTTTTTTGAACATTTTCCAAAAATTTATAGAAAGCTTAAAACTATTCGCGATGTTGGTTTGGGGTATATCACTCTAGGGCAGCAATCTACCACACTATCTGGAGGAGAAGCCCAACGAATTAAATTGGCCACTGAGCTTTCTAAAAGAGATACTGGTAACACCTTTTATATACTAGACGAACCTACGACAGGATTGCATTTTGAAGATATTAGAGTATTAATGATAGTACTCAACAAATTAGTAAACAAAGGCAATACAGTATTAATTATTGAACATAATTTAGACGTTATTAAAACCGTGGATTATATAATCGATGTAGGACCCGAAGGAGGTAAAGGTGGCGGGAAGATCATAGCACAAGGAACACCAGAAGAAATTATTACTCATAAAAAGAGCTATACCGCTCAGTTCTTAAGAAAAGAATTAAATTAGTAATTAATTATTTGGTATGAGATCAGCAAAAAATCCTAAAGGTTGGAACGAAGAAAAAACCAATGATTCTTGGGCTATTTTTAAAATCATGGGCGAATTTGTTCATGGCTATGAAAAAATGAGCCTTATTGGGCCCTGTGTATCCATTTTCGGTTCTGCCAGAACTAAATCAGATGAAAAGTATTACCAATTAGCCCAAAGTATAGCACACAAAATTACCGAACACGGTTACGGAATTATCACTGGCGGTGGCCCAGGAATTATGGAAGCAGGTAATAAGGGAGCCCATTTAGCTGGCGGAACGTCTGTGGGGTTAAACATTGATTTACCTTTCGAGCAACACGACAATCCATATATCGATAGAGATAAAAGTATAGACTTTGATTACTTTTTTGTACGCAAAGTAATGTTTGTAAAATATTCACAAGGCTTTGTTGTGATGCCGGGAGGATTCGGAACCTTAGATGAGTTATTTGAAGCAATAACTCTGATTCAAACAAACAAAATTGATCGTTTTCCAATTATTCTTGTCGGTAGCGAATTTTGGTGCGGATTATTGGATTGGATTAAAAGCACTTTGTTAGAGAATGGCAACATAAGCCCAAAGGATATTGACCTAATCGAGCTTGTTGATACAGAAGACGAAGTTTTAGAGATTTTAAATAGATTTTATTCTAAGTTTAATTTAAGCCCAAACTTTTAATAACTAATAAAGCCCTCAACTTTTAGCAAAAAGGGAATCCTGTTTAGTGTTTCTAAACGGTACAGAATTTGATGTAATTAATTCTACAAAAGAAAATATCATTTACGACCAACTAGTTTAAAATTAGGTTGATCAACACAAAAATTAGTTTGACACAAAAAATCGACGCAATCCCTATTAATCAAACAACTCAACTTTTGCGAGATGTAAGCCGTCTATCAGTTGGTGTTTATTATCTTGCGCATCAAAATATGCCATCTCAACCCTTTAAATTTAGAAAACAGTAGTGCGAAATCAGATCGTTTTAGTTTCGATTGTGACTATACTTTGGTGGCCTTTGTCTTTGTTTGGGCAAACTCATCAACTAATTCTTGACGCTACTGTGAATCCAGATTCAAAAATAATCTCTATTCAACAGGAGATTGTTTATTACAATAGTTCTAACGACGTATTAAACGAAATAATACTGCAAGATTGGGCAAATAGCTTTAGTGACAAAACCTCGGCCCTAGGAGAGCGCTTTGCCGAAAATTTTAATAGTAGTTTTCACTTCGAGAAAGACGAGAATCGTGGCCGAACAATTATTGAGTCTGTTCAACTCGAGAACGTAGGAGCTGCATCTTGGGAGCGACCAAAAGTAGATTTGATAAAAATTAAGCTCAATACTCCGTTAGCTCCAGGGATGAGCAAGACTATAAAACTCGTTTACTCTATTAAGCTGCCTTCAGATAAATTTACCCGTTTTGGTTATGACAATCAGGATAATTTGAGCCTACGTTATTGGTTTATTGCACCGGCTGTTTACAAAAATGGTTGGCAAGAATATTCTAATAAAAATCTTGACGATTTATATTTTGATCCGTTGCATTTTGATATTAATCTTAAAGTACCCCCTAATTATAATGTGGTGACAGACCTCACTGTAGTTTCTGAGCAAAATACAGCGAGCTTAACTAATCT
>QIIH01000077.1 GCA_003229235.1 Flavobacteriales bacterium
ATGGGAGATACAGGACATTTTTCTTGTCCAGTGCATATGACCATAGCCCTACCGCGTTGAATTTAGGCCAGCTTCATAGCAACTTTAATGAGCAACTTAATGGATACTATCCTAAAGAAGAAATTCAATCCTTTTTTGAGATACTTTCAGACTATTATTTGCACCTCAACCGAGCTCAACTCGTTTTAGATCGAGAGGTAACTTTAGTCGAGAAATCTATTGCAGATTTTAATCAAGCTATAAATCGTTTAAAAAACCGGGAGCCGGTTCAGTATATAATTGGCGAGACACATTTTTTTGGACTTATTCTGAAAGTAACCGAAGCGACATTAATTCCTCGACCCGAAACAGAAGAGTTAGTCGATTGGGTTATAAAGGACTTCAAGCAAACAGAATCACTTGCTGTTTTAGACTTGTGTACGGGTTCTGGCTGTATCGCTTTAGCTTTATCTAATACCTTGAATCATGCGAATGTCGCTGCGGCCGATATTTCTGAAGCAGCACTGGAAGTAGCGAAAAACAATGCCAAGCGTTTAGATTTGACCGTTCGATTTGAAAAGGTTGATGTTTTAAAAGAAATATCATTTAATAAAAAATTTGATGTTATTGTTTCTAATCCGCCTTATGTTAGAGATTCAGAAAAAGAGGCAATGGCAGATAATGTACTCAAATACGAACCCGACGAAGCTTTGTTTGTCCCAAATGAGGATCCATTGCGATTTTATCGTTCAATAGGGCAGTATGCAATTACTCACTTAACCACAACAGGCGCCTTATATTTAGAAATCAATGAGTATCTTAGTGAGGAGATGTACTTGTTGTTAGGCGAGATTGGTTTTAAGAACATTGAGACACGTCAAGATATTTTTGGCAAAAACAGAATGATTAAATGTTGTTAGCATGAATGATATAAAAAGTATTGCAGTTTTTTGTGGGAGCAGCGAGGGCAACGATTTGGCTATTTTGGATGCGGCTAACGAGCTTGGTTCTTATTTTGCCAGCAATAAAATTACCTTAGTTTATGGGGGCGCCAAAATAGGAGTGATGGGTACTATTGCTAAAGCAGTGCTTGATAACCACGGAGAAGTAACCGGGGTGATTCCTGAATTTTTAAAAAAGAAAGAAGTGGTGCATTTAGGGCTTACAAAGCTTATCACAACCAAAAACATGCATGACCGCAAGTTAGAAATGAGTGAAATTTCTGATGGTTTTATTGCCATGCCTGGTGGATTTGGAACCTTAGAAGAACTCTTCGAAATTATTACTTGGGGCCAGTTAGGGTTGCATCAAAAGCCTATAGGATTGCTCAATGTTAACGGCTTTTATAACGATTTATTAAGTTTTCTAGAAAACATGGTTAGGAAAGGCTTTCTTAAAATGGATAACTACGAAATGTTGTTAACGGGATCTACTGTTAGCGAATTGATAGAAAAAATGGAAAATTATAAACCTGCTGATGTACCAAAATGGCTATCTAGCGACCGAACCTAATCGGCGTAAAAAAAATAGTGCCTTTTAATTATTTTTTTTACGCAAATAGGCCGTTACTCCATTGGCCTTTTTTATTTTTGAGGAAAGTTTATTAATGAACCTAAAAGAGAAGATCGAAGCCTTAAGGCAGCAATTGCATAAACATAATCATGACTATTATGTAAAAGATGCAGCTACAATATCCGATTTTGAATTTGATGGGCTTTTAAAAGAACTACAACAATTAGAAGAAGCTCACCCAGAATTTAATGATCCCAATTCGCCTACACAACGAGTAGGGGGAGGTCTTACCAAAAATTTTGAGACCATTGCACATGAGCACAGAATGTATTCGCTAGACAATTCGTATTCTAAAGAAGATCTTTTAGATTGGGAAACTCGCCTTAAAAAAATGGTCGATGGGCCAATTTCTTTTACTTGTGAATTAAAGTACGATGGTGCGTCAATTAGTTTGACTTATAAAAATGGAAAACTTTTGCGTGCTGTAACTCGTGGAGATGGCTTTCAGGGCGACAATGTCACCACCAACATCAAAACGATTAAATCTGTCCCTCTTACCTTATCTGGTGATTATCCTGAGTCTTTCGACATACGCGGCGAGATTGTTTTGCCGCTCGATGGCTTCAATGCAATGAACGCAGCTAGAGAAGAGGCTGGCGAAGAATTATACAGAAACCCTAGGAACACAGCCTCTGGGAGTCTTAAACTGCAAGACAGTAGCGAGGTTGCAAACAGACCATTAGAATGTCTTTTATATGCATTAGTAGGTTCAAGTTTAGGTGTCGAAACTCAATACGAGAGTTTAGAAAAGGCTAGAAGCTGGGGTTTTAAAGTGCCCGATAAAGCTGGCCTGGTAAAATCTATCGATGCCGTTTTCGAGTTTGTAAATTATTGGGATGTACATCGTCATGATCTTCCATACGAAACAGATGGAGTAGTTATTAAGGTAAACAACTTACAGCAGCAAGAAGAATTAGGCTATACAGCAAAGGCACCTAGATGGGCAATGGCATATAAATTTAAAGCAGAGCAAGCCTCAAGTGTATTAAACGAAATCACCTATCAGGTAGGTCGCACAGGCGCAATAACTCCTGTTGCAAATTTATCTCCAGTAGAGCTGGCAGGTACCACTGTAAAGAGAGCCTCGTTGCACAATGCAGATCAGATCAAAAAACTCGATATAAGAGAGGGCGACACTGTTTATGTAGAAAAAGGTGGAGAGATTATTCCAAAAATTGTCGGGGTAAACCTCTTACTAAGACCAAATAGTTCTGAACCTACCAAGTATATCGTTCAGTGCCCAGAATGCCACACATCTTTAGTAAGAAAGCAAGACGAAGCTCAACATTATTGTCCTAATTATGCCGGCTGTTTCCCTCAGATTGTAGGGAGGATTCAACATTTTATTTCGCGTAAAGCGATGGATATAGATGGCCTTGGTGGTGAGACGGTTGCGCTATTGGTGAGAGAAGGCCTAATTAATAATTATGCCGATTTATATGAGCTTACATTAGAGCATATTATTCCTTTAGAACGAATGGCAGAAAAGAGTGCTCAAAATATGGTAGCAGGCATCGAAAATTCGAAACAAATTGCGTTCGAAAGAGTGCTGTTTGCCTTAGGAATTCGTTATGTGGGAGAAACCGTCGCGAAAAAGATTGTAAGGCATTATAAAACCATAGATGCAATAGCCACAGCAACTCAAGAAGATTTAGAACAGGTAGAAGAAATTGGTGTGAGAATTGCCCAAAGTGTAAGAGAGTTTTTTAACGACATCGCTAGTCAAGAATTAATAAGGCGTCTTAAAAATTACGGCGTACAGTTAGAGATTTCTGCCCAGCAAATGGCAGATCAGACAAATTTACTACAAGGCGAAATTTTTGTGGTCTCTGGAGTTTTTCATCAAGTGAGTAGGACCGAACTTAAAAAACTTATCGAGGATAATGGCGGTAAAGTGTCAAGTAGTATTTCGGCCAGAACTTCTTTTGTAATTGCAGGAGACAAAATGGGGCCAAGTAAACGCGCTAAGGCAGAGGCACTTGGAGTTACTATTACAGACGAAGACAGTTTTTTATCGCGAATAGCTAAGTAACATGTTTAAAAATTTTAGTAGAGTCCGCGCATTAAACAAAAAATTAGAGCAGAATATAACGCTAGATTCGCTGGCAGTTTTTAGTGGAATTATTAAACAAGTCCTGATTTTAGTTAACTCAGATAACGTCAATTATCAAGACGGCTTTAAAGATTTACACATTGCTCTAGGAGCGAATTCACAGGATATACACATATTGAGATTTAAAGATAAAATTTCAAAAAAGGAAGATCGTCCTTTTGATGTAATAACTCCAGATCAATTCGACAGAAAAGGGCTTTTACTAGGTGATTTTGCGCCATATAATTCAAAATTGAAATACGATTTGGTGATTGCTTATTATGAACGACCCCAACTTTTTTTAAATAGTATTGTTCAAAACCAGACTAGTGCTTTTAAAGTCGGTTTACAAGATAACCATGCTGAGTTGTTTCATTTTATGTTGACAACAAAAACCTCTCAAATTGAGCTTTTTATTGCCGAATTACTCCGATATTTACGCATCTTAAAACATATCGATTAACACAGATAAAAACGCTTTATAATGGAACAGCTTAAAGGTACAGGAGTTGCACTTGTTACTCCTTTTAATGTGGATGGATCGGTCGATTTTAAGGGGCTTGAAGCTTTGGTAGATTTTATCGTTCAAAATGGCATTAATTACTTAGTTGCTTTGGGCACAACTGCAGAGTCTGCAACTCTTTCTAAAGATGAGAAGTATTCGATTACTGAATGTATCATCAAGATTAATAATGGACGTGTGCCGCTTGTAATAGGTATTGGAGGTAACAATACGGCCCAAGTGATTGAAGAGATTGGGGCATGGGACTTAAGCCCATTTGCTGCTATTTTGTCTGTCTCACCTTTTTATAATAAACCCACACAAGAAGGAATTTATCAGCATTTTAAAGCCATTTCTCGAACGACAGACAAGCCTATTATCGTTTACAATGTACCTGGGCGTACAGGGTCTAATATGCTGCCAGATACAACCATTAAACTGGCGAGAGATTTTAAAAACATTATAGCTGTTAAAGAAGCTGCCAACGATATTGTTCAAGCAATGGAACTTATCAGAACGCGACCTGAAGGTTTTTTGGTGATTTCTGGTGATGATATGCTCACTTTGCCCATGGTTTTAGCTGGAGGTGATGGGGTAATATCTGTAATTGGCCAAGGATTTCCTGCCGAATTTTCTCAAATGGTTTCTTTAGGGCTGAATAAAAAATCTGGCGAGGCCTATGATATTCATTATAAATTGGCACCAGTTATCGATATGATTTCTGAGCAGGGTAACCCTGCTGGAATCAAAGAAGTACTTAAGCAACGGAGGGTTTGCGGGAATTCGCTTAGATTACCTTTGGTGAATACCAACACCGAATTATCTCAAAGAATCACAAGATTTATCGAAGTATTGTAACGGGACGTTAAACTTTTCACAAGCATTTTTTAATCTGCTATAGCCGTGTTAGATTCGCAGAGAAGTGATTTTAATTTTTTGTTTTTAACCGAAAATGAGATGAAATTTGTACAGATGAGGCACTTTTCGTAAGGCATAGCAGAGCTACGCATAAGAAAAGCAACAAAATATGGACGGATTTC
>QIIH01000472.1 GCA_003229235.1 Flavobacteriales bacterium
GCTTTAGCCGATTACGATTTTTCTCATGCAGAGACTATCGTATCTATCGGTGCCGATTTCCTTGGAGACTGGCAAGGCGGAGGTTACGATGCTGGATATGCAAAAAGCCGTGTTCCTAAAAATGGGAAGATGTCTAAGCACATTCAGTTTGAAGCCAATATGAGTTTAAGTGGAGCAAACGCAGATATGCGTGTTCCTTCAACTGCTGCAGAACAAGCTTCTGTGCTTCGTGCATTGAGCGGTGGGTCTGCCTCTGGTTTGTCAGAAAGACTTCAAAAAGCAGTTACCGAAGCAAAAAAGGCACTTCAAGCTGCTGGTAGTAAAGGAGTAGTTGTTTGTGGTCTTCCAGATGTTGGAGCACAAGCCCAAGTACTGGAAATTAATGCTAGTAGCGACCTTATGGATACCGCTGCCCCTAGAATGACACGCCAAGGTGATGCCAGACAGGTAAAGCAGGTTATGGATGGTGTAAAATCTGGAACTATCAAGGGATTAATTACAGTAGGTGTAGATCCTATCTATTCGTTCCCTGATGCAGGTTTTGCCGAAGGATATAACAATTTAGAATTTAGCTTGGCATTTGCCATGAAGTCAGACAATACAGCATCTGCAGCTAAGTTTGTAGCAGCTACGCCGCATTACCTCGAGTCTTGGGGCGATGTACAAATCAAAAAAGGACACTTCGGGTTTATGCAGCCTACTATCAGACCATTGTTTGATACACGTTCTTTTCAAGACAGTATTTTAGCGCTTTTAGATAGTGACCAAACATATTATGAGTACTTAAAAGATAATTGGGAAACCAATCTTGGTAGTACTTCTTGGAATCAAGCCATACAGGATGGAGTATTTAGCTCAGATTCTGCCATGGGCGATATGACAGATTCTAGTACGGCAACAGAGACAGAAGACTCAACTTCTTCTGAAGGGATGCTTACACAAGATTCTAGCGGAGGCTTTGAGCTTCACTTGTATTCGAAAACAAGTATGGGTGACGGGCAGCAGGCAAACAACCCTTGGTTGCAAGAAATGCCAGACCCAATCACGAGAGCTTCTTGGGATAACTATTTAACAGTTTCGTCTAGTGATGCAGCTGCTCTAGGATTAACAAACGAGAATGTTGCCAATGGAGCACTTAATGGTAGTTATGCTAACCTAAGTGTTGGTGATGTGACTGTTTCTAATGTCCCTGTGATTATTCAACCAGGACAGGCAAACGGAACCGTAGGTTTGGCCTTTGGATATGGTAAAACTGCCGGAGTTCAATCAGAAATGCAAACAGGAGTGAATGCTTTTGCCTTGTATCAAAATTTCTCTGGAGTACAAAATGTAAATGTTAGTAAAGCCGCTGGAACACACGAGTTTGCTTGTGTTCAGCTACAGCATACAATGATGGGTCGCGATATTATTCGTGAAACTGATTTGAACACATTTAAGAACGAAGATGCTCAAGAATGGAATCCAGTAATAAAAGTGTCTAAAGACCATCAGGCAATTCCTGTGAGTTCGCCAGATGCAGATCTTTGGGAATCATTCGATCGTTCTATCGGGCATCACTTTAATATGTCTATAGACTTAAACGCCTGTACGGGTTGTGGAGCATGTGTTATTGCTTGTCATGCAGAGAACAACGTACCTGTAGTTGGAAAGACAGAGATTAGACGTAGCCGTGATATGCATTGGTTAAGAATTGACAGATATTATTCTTCTGAAGAATCGTTTTCTGCAGATGCAGATAAAAAGGATGATATGTCTGGTCTTTGGGGAGAAAAAGGGTCTCTAGGTGCATTTGCCGATTTAGAAAACCCTGCAGATAACCCGCAGGTAGCTTTTCAGCCAGTTATGTGCCAGCATTGTAACCACGCTCCTTGTGAGACCGTTTGTCCTGTTGCAGCAACTTCGCATGGCAGACAAGGTCAAAATCAGATGGCCTATAACCGTTGTGTAGGTACTCGCTACTGTGCAAACAACTGCCCTTATAAAGTACGTCGTTTTAACTGGTTCTTGTATAACCAAAACGATGAGTTCGATTTTAACATGAACAACGACCTTGGACGTATGGTATTAAACCCAGACGTGGTTGTTCGTTCTAGAGGAGTAATGGAAAAATGCTCTATGTGTATTCAAATGACTCAAAAGACAATTTTGGATGCTAAAAGAGATGGCCGTATGATTAAAGACGGCGAATTCCAGACAGCATGTTCTAGCGCTTGTAGTCAAAACGCTATTGCATTTGGAGACGTTAATGATCACGATAGTGAGATTTATAAAAAGAAGAAAGATAGTAGAATGTATCACCTATTATCAGAAGTAGGTACAGAACCAAATGTGATGTATCAAACTATGGTGAGAAATACATAATAGTATTATAACTAATAATTTTTAAAAAGGATATGGCGTCGCATTACGAAGCTCCTATTAGAAGACCTTTAATTACCGGTAACAAGACCTACCACGACGTTACTGTCGATGTAGCCGCACCGGTCGAAGGTACAGCCAACAAATCATGGTGGATCGTTTTTACGATTGCACTAATCGCCTTTTTATGGGGAATTGGTTGTATCATTTACACTATTTCTACCGGAATTGGAACCTGGGGTCTTAACAAAACTGTTGGATGGGCCTGGGATATTACCAACTTCGTTTGGTGGGTAGGTATTGGTCACGCAGGTACATTAATCTCGGCAGTATTATTGCTTTTCCGCCAGAAATGGAGAATGGCAATTAACCGTTCTGCAGAGGCGATGACCATCTTCTCTGTAATTCAAGCAGGTTTGTTCCCAATTATTCACATGGGTCGCCCATGGCTTGGATACTGGGTATTGCCTATTCCTAACCAATTAGGTTCGTTATGGGTAAACTTTAACTCACCACTGCTTTGGGATGTATTTGCGATCTCGACATATTTATCGGTATCCTTAGTATTCTGGTGGACGGGCTTACTTCCTGATTTTGCAATGATTCGCGATAGGGCGGTTACACCGTTTACAAAAAAGATTTATAGCATCCTTTCTTTTGGATGGAGTGGACGTGCAAAAGACTGGCAACGTTTTGAAGAAGTATCTTTGGTTCTTGCAGGTTTGGCAACACCACTAGTGCTTTCTGTACATACCATTGTATCTTTTGACTTTGCTACCTCGGTGATTCCTGGATGGCATACAACAATCTTCCCGCCTTACTTTGTGGCTGGGGCGATCTTCTCAGGATTTGCTATGGTAAATACCCTTCTTATTATTATGAGAAAGGTATCAAGATTAGAAAATTACATTACGATTCAGCATATCGAACTCATGAACATCGTAATCATGATTACGGGATCTATCGTAGGTGTGGCTTATATTACCGAATTGTTTATCGCTTGGTATTCTGGAGTAGAGTACGAGCAATATGCCTTCTTAAATCGAGCCACAGGACCGTATTGGTGGGCCTATTGGGCAATGATGACATGTAATGTGTTCTCACCTCAATTAATGTGGTTCCCTAAGTTGAGGCGAAGTATTATGTTCTCATTCTTTATATCGATTGTTGTAAATATCGGGATGTGGTTTGAGCGATTTGTGATTATTGTTACTTCGTTACACCGTGACTACTTACCGTCTTCGTGGACAATGTTCCAACCTACATTTGTAGATATCGGTATCTTTATAGGTACAATAGGTTTCTTCTTTGTGTTGTTCTTATTGTACGCAAGAACATTCCCAGTGATTGCACAAGCAGAGGTTAAGTCTATTCTTAAAGGATCTGGCGATTACTATAAACGTTTACGTGCAGAGAAAGGCGATGATGTTGCTCATTATGAGATGCCGTCAAGCGCTTCCAAGGCAAATGAGTCGGATAGTGAAGATAATAACCTTAAAAACAACTAAGGATGGCATCAAAAGTAATACACGCTATATATACAGACGACGACATTCTATTGAATGCCGTGAAGGAGACCAGAAAGGCACACTATCATATTGGAGAGATATATACTCCTTTTCCTGTGCATGGGCTAGACAAAGCAATGGGCTTGGCCGATACACGTATCGCGATCACTTCTTTTATGTATGGAGTCGTTGGTTTAGCAGTAGCTATAATCATGATGAATTTTATCATGATAGACGATTGGCCTCAGGATATTGGTGGTAAACCTAGCTTTAGTTATATTGAGAACATGCCGGCATTTGTGCCAATTATGTTCGAAATGACGATATTTTTTGCAGCTCACTTAATGGTTATTACTTTTTATTTGAGAAGTAAATTGTGGCCATTTAAAAAAGCAGAAAATCCTGACCCAAGAACCACAGACGACCATTTTTTAATGGAAATTGATGTGGAGAATCACGATGTAGATGCATTGTCTAGTTTCTTGACAGGAACAGGAGCTACCGAGTTGTCTATAATAGAAAAGCATGAAGATCATTAAGCATATGAAACGTTTTATATACAGTACCGTTTTTGTTTTAGTTGCTTTGTCACTTACTGGCTGTTTTGACCAGAGTAAGCCTAACTATCAGTTTATGCCAGATATGTATGAGCCTGTAAGTTATGAGACTTATGGCGAATACGGAATTTTCCCTAACGGTCAGGAAGCTATGTTACCTGCAGAAGGTTCAATTCCACGAGGGTGGATGCCATACGAATTCGAAAATTCGACAGCAGGATTAGAATTGGCGAAAACTACTCTTAACAACCCACATCCGGTTACTCAAAAAAACCTTGATACTGGCAAGGAATTATATGAGATTTATTGTGCTGTATGTCATGGCGATAAAGGAGATGGACAAGGGATTTTAGTTAAGCGCGAAAAGTTTTTAGGGATTCCTAGTTATGCAGATCCAGTTCGTGTAATTACTGAAGGCGGAATTTATCATGTACAGATGTACGGTCTTAATTCGATGGGGTCGTATACATCGCAAACTAACGAATTGGAGCGCTGGCAAATAACTATGCATGTGCAAAATTTGACTGCTGCATTAAAAGGTGAAGCGCCTTTAACCTTAGTTGAAGCGATAATAGATGCAGATGTAGCTGGAGATCACGGTATAGAAGATATGGATTCTGAAGGTTTAGACAACGACGAAGGGCATTAATAATAGAATAAAGAGATACTTATAACTATGTATACACTACCTAAAAAACTAAAAATTTTCG
>QIIH01000210.1 GCA_003229235.1 Flavobacteriales bacterium
AATTACTCCCTTTGTAAATGATGGGGGTCACGTTTTGATAATCCCCGGGCAAGTTATTGATGTGAAAAGTTATAATGATTTGTCGCAAAGTCTTGGAATCGGAAGATGGGGAGATTTAATAGACGAAAGCAGAAACATTGCAACCATTCTCTTTGATCATCCGATATATAAAGAAGTGTTCGACAAAAATGTCACTAATTTCGAATATCCCAAGGTCGCACAGTTTTACGAATATAACGACCCCTTGGCTGCTGCACTTTTATTAGACGGGGGAGATGCTTTTTTAATTCAAAACGGAGCAATAAGTGTCTTTACGGCTAGTTTAGCCCAAGAAAATAGCAATTTTGTAAATTCGCCATTAATAGTACCAACATTATATAATATTGCTAAAAATAGCCTCCCTACTCCTACTTTATATTATTCGATAGGCAGTGAAAACCAAATAGCAATACCAGTTATCATAGATCAAGACGAAGTATTAAGGTTGCGTGATTTACAAGAATATATCCCTTTACAACAACGGTTTGCGCAGCAGGTTTTAATCACTACTACAGACCAACCAGCCACCGCTGCCAATTATTTTGTATTGTCTAAAACAGATACGTTAGGGCTTTTAAGTTATAATTATAATAGATCCGAAAACAGCACTATTTATACACCACAGTCACAATTAACCGCTATTAACTTCTATAAAACCATCCCAGAACTCTTTAATAAAATAAGAGAAGACAATTCTGTAACAACTTATTGGAAATGGTTTATTATTTTTGCAATGTTATTTTTACTATTAGAAATGACATTCTTAAAATTCTTAAAATAAGTAGCCTGTTGGCCTATGTCTAAAAAAGTTCTCCTTAAAAGCGCCACGATTCTAGATTCCTCTAGCCCTTATCATGGTAAAAAAAGAGATATTTTGATTAGTGATGGAGTTATCACTTCTATCAAAGCCACTATTCCACCAGAAGATTCATATCAAATTATTGACACCCCAGAATTGCACGTATCTCAAGGTTGGTTTGACAGTGGTGTAAGTTTTGGCGAGCCAGGCTTCGAACAGCGAGAAACACTAGAAAATGGGTTAAATACGGCAGCCAAAAGCGGTTTTACTCATGTAGCAGTAAATGCTAATACTTGGCCAATTACCGATTCTAAAGCGGCAGTTCTATTTATTAAGTCTAAGGCCAACGATCATGTTGTTAGTGCATATCCAGTAGGTGCATTAACGGTAAGAAGTGAAGGCCAAGATCTAGCCGAACTCTATGATATGCATCAGGCAGGGGCCATTAGCTTTTACGACTATCAAAAACCTATGCAGAGGGTTAATCTACTTAAAATAGCATTGCTTTATGCACAACCTTTTGATGCCTTAGTACAATCGTTTCCACTGCAACCAGACTTGGCAAGCAATGGTCAAATGCACGAAGAATTGGTAAGTACAACGCTCGGATTAAAAGGTTTCTCTGCTATTAGTGAAGAGATTAGGGTTGTACGCGACCTCTTTATTTTAGAATACACTCAGGGTAAATTACATATCCCCACGATAAGTACAGCAGGCTCTGTAAAACTCATCCACGAGGCCAAACAAAAAGGCTTAGACGTTAGTTGCAGTGTTGCTGTACATCATTTGGTTTTAGATCACAACGAACTCACCAGCTTTGATTCTAATTTTAAAGTAATGCCCCCATTGCGCTCTTCAGACGACGTATCGGCATTGATAACCGGATTAAAAGATGGAACAATTGATGGTGTTACTACAGATCATAACCCTCTCGATATCGAATTAAAGAAGCAAGAGTTTGAACGTGCAGATTTTGGCACAATAGGCCTAGAAAGTGCCTTTGGTGCATTAAACGCGTCTTTTGGGGTTCGGCAAGCAGTTTTGGGCCTTACAGGTTTAAAAAAGAGGTTCGGTATTAAAGAACACTTAATAGACGAAGGGCAACAAGCAGATTTAACGCTGTTTGAACCAAATACTTCTTGGGAGTTTTCTAAAGGTGATATTAGCGCTGCTAGTCATAATTCTTGTTTTTATGGGAGGCAAATGAAAGGCAAAGTTTTAGGTGTTATTTCTAAAGGTAAAATTAGCATTAATTCATGAACCAAAATAAAGGAACCGGCCTAGCCATTGTTGCATATCTCACCTTTGTAGGGATGATCCTCGCATTTTTTCTTAACAAAGATAAACCCAAGAAATTTGTGACTTTGCATGTTCAAAACATGTTTGGCTTAGTGCTACTATTGTTTGTTTCACAAACCACTCAAGCCTATATCGATGCTACCGTAGGTAACGTTTTGTGGTGGGTTTCGTTTTTTTTATGGGCCTTTAGCATTGTAACTGCTATTATTGGTCAAAATCCATCAATTCCTATTCTAAGTAATAAATTCGCAATCTGGTTCAAGTTTTTGCGGTAGAATACTTATATTTAATACACTAACTAAAAACCAATTACGATGAGTGATTCAATAACTACAGACGACGGAAAAACTGTTGCCATTCTAAGCTATATTACAATTATAGGATGGGTAATAGCACTTGTTATGCACAGTGGCAATAAAACAAATCTAGGTGGGTTTCACATAAGACAGTCGCTTGGTATTATGTTGCTTTACATAAGTAATTATTTGCTATCTTTTTTCGTAGGCAATTGGCTTTACGGAATGATTTTCCTTGGAATTCTTATTCTATGGGTATTTGGCCTTATTGGTGCTGTTCAAGGCGAAGAAAAAGAAGTTCCATTACTGGGAGGACAATTCCAATCTTGGTTTAAAGATGTAGCATAGTCCATTATAAACTATTATATGAGTCGTTGGTTTTTGCCAATGACTCATTTTATTTACGCCCAATAAACAAATGACGAATAACTTTGTATTAGAGCACCTTACTCGCCCTTCTTCTTTAAAAGAAAATGCACCATTAATTATTATGCTTCATGGATATGGTAGTGACGAAAACGACCTCTTTTCTTTTTCAAGCCAATTACCTGCGGAATATTTTATCGTATCGGCTAAAGCGCCTTATCCAATGCAACCTTATGGGAATGCTTGGTATACCATTCATTTTGATTCGAACGACGGAAAGTTTAACGATACTGAGCAAGCAATTGAATCTCGCGAATTAGTAAGCAAGTTTATCGATCAAGCTGTCGAGAATTATCCTGTAGATGCGCAGCGAGTAGTGCTCTTGGGCTTTAGTCAAGGTACTATCTTGAGCTTGGCCACTGCCTTGTCCTATCCTGAAAAAATTAAATATGTCGTGGGATTAAGTGGTTATTTGGCAACCGATATGATTTTAGAAGGAATAGAAAATAGAGATTTTTCTACCCTCGACATATATTTATCACACGGAAGCGTAGATCAAGTAATCCCAGTAGATTGGGCTAGAAAGTCTCAACCCACCTTAAAAAAATTAGGAATCCCGGTCGAATACAGCGAGTACCCAGTTGGTCACGGGGTAGCACCCGCCAACTTTGATCATTTTAAAGAATGGCTTGACGCTAGGCTTTAATTAATGTACAATAAAGAACCCAAGGTGTTGAAGGTAATTTTTTTATCTTCTTCGATAAAGTACTCTAACACCATTTCGCCCCAGTACTTGCCGTCGGTATAATCGGCGATAAGCCAACGATGATTTAAAAATTTAAGTTTGTTTATCTTCATTGCACCTTGCATGCCTTCATAAGGAACCATAGGATTATCACCCTCTTGTTCGTTATATTCATAGATAGATTCACGCACATAAGATTCGATATCACTGGCTTCAAAGCCTAAACGCTCAAAATAAGTCATGGCATTATCGTTGCCCAAGAGCGTAAAATAGTTCAGATAAAGGTTTTCTTCTGCTAAGCTAGAGACAGAATCGTTTGCAGCTTGAAGCTTTAGCTCATAAAGATTAATTTTTTGTTGTTGATCGTCGTAAATACGTTGCTGATTAAAGTACATAAACAGCGCTAGCAATAACGAAAAAAAGAACATGTACATAAAGATAGATCGGCGCATTTATAAAGTGATTTTAAGCGTGTCGTACGCTAGATGAATGTTTTTCGGGAGTTTTTCCTCTACTTGATCATGAAAACCCAGTAGATGGCTAATATGTGTAAAATAAGCCTTTTTTGGTTTTATTTGGTTCACTAAGGCTAAAGCTTCGTCTATATTGAGATGTGTTTTGTGTGGCTCAACTCTAAGAGCACTTACAACTAGTACGTCCAATTCACCTAGTAGGTCCATCTTATCATCGGCTATAGTTTTAACGTCTGTTAGATAAGCAAAATTGTCTACTCGAAAACCTAAAACAGACAAACTGCCATGCATTACTTCAATTGGCATTACACTTTTATCTCCAACTGTAAATAAATTTCCGGCCGTAATCTCGTTCTCTTTGATAGTTGGAGCACCAGGATACTTATTCTCTTGTTCAAAAACATAAGCAAAACGCTGATGCAATGCAGTAAATACATGCTGGGTCGCATAAAATGGGATATCGCCTTGCTTAAAAAAGAATGGCCTAATATCGTCTAAACCTGCAGTGTGGTCACTGTGTTCGTGGGTTAACAATACCCCGTCTATCTTAGTACAATTTGCTCGCAGCATCTGCTGCCTAAAGTCTGGCCCACAATCAATTACATAACTAAAGTCGTCCCATTCTAACAGAACAGAAACGCGTAATCGTTTATCTTTTGGGTTGTCACTAAGGCATACAGGGTGGGTGCTTCCAATCACTGGAATTCCTTGTGATGTGCCTGTTCCGAGAAATGTTATTTGCAGTCTCCCATTCATTTTACAAAAATAAAGTGTTTTTTCTTGATTGCCTATAGTATTTACTACCTTTGTTAGAATAGAAATTGCTGCTAATTATGCCAGACAAAATCAAAGGTGATAAGGAATTTGAAGATATTCCATCGATAGCCTCAAAAGCACTTCGAATTAATTTGAATGAATACATCTATGGGACCTTTGCTGAGATTGGTGCTGGGCAAGAAACCGTTAGAAACTTTTTTAGAGCTGGAGGAGCTTCTGGTACTATCGCCAAGACGATGTCTGCATACGACAAAGACTTTAGTGATGCTATTTATGGAGTAGAAGACGACAGTCGTTATGTGACCGAATCTAGGTTACAGCG
>QIIH01000357.1 GCA_003229235.1 Flavobacteriales bacterium
CCAGATCCCTAGTTTTGGATCTAGAGCCAAAACTAGGGATCTGGTTTTTTTACAACAGCTTGCTGTTGCGTTTATTACTTGAATCTAAGATATGAAAAACTTGATTTACATTCTTTAATCAACAATTCTTTGTCATTAGTCTTGAGCCAATTTATTAATTGTTTGTTAGCCCATAGATTATAATTAACTAACTCTTCTGTTTTATCTATTTCTTTCATCAATATTGAGTTTCGTGAGGCATTACTTACATCTTATTTTATAGCTAGCTTTTCGGCAAAATAATCTGTAAAATCACGCATGGTTGCAGCCATCTTATCGTCGTTGGTAGCGCGATGAAAAGTATCGGCCATGGCTACTAATGTTTGATAAAAAAACACTTTCATCTCTTCTACCGGCATGTCTTTGGTCCAAAGATCAATTCGCAAAGCCTCTTTGGCCTGAGGATCCCAAACAGATAACATAATAGATTTTGCCTCCGCATTTTTAACTCCTCCGTCGGCTGCGCTCCAATTGATTTTCTCAGGAACTTTATTCTCGTCTAATTCTATCGTGAAATCGATTTTTGATGTATGGGTATTGGCCATTATTTTACTGGTTTGTATTTAGAATTTCTATAAATTTCTTGTGCAGGTTTTTGCAGCATCAATCGCAGCGGCACATCATTGCTATTCATATAAGATCTTACCATACGCCATCCTATAAAAGCGCCAATTCTGCCAGGTGATTCGTTGTCTATTTCTAAATAAAATTTAGAAAATGGTGCTGGCTTAATAAACTGAGTAAGAAGCTTAGAATTTGTACTAAAAAGCAGCTCTTTCTCAATAAAATAGCGCCAAATATATTGCTCGTTTTCTTTAGACCACGCCAAATCTTCGGGGGTATAGCCAATCTTTAAATTGTCTTCTATAAGTGGCAAAAGCATATCTAAAGCATACAGCAATTTTCCGTGATAAATCATATGCGCCAAGAGTGTAGGCTCTGATGGAGGCGCTACGTACGTTTTTACATAGGCTACGGCTACGTCTACCGGAATTTTATCACGATGCAATTGTCCTGCCATATAACCAGGAATACCCTGATAAAAGTAATGATCGGCTCCCAAATAAGTATCTAAAGAAATAACCAGAATTTCTGGCAATGCCAGAATAGGGTTTCGATAATCTACATACTCGGTTGCCGTATATACAGCTGGGATATTAAACTCAGAAAAATAATGAGTTAAATGCTTAAATAACAGCTCTAATTGTTCTGTTTCTTGTTCAAAATCTGGAAAAACCTTGGCAACTTGTTCGTTAATTTCTATCTGAATAGTATCTCGCATACGAGAAGTCCAAATACTATCAGGATAGCGTTCGGGGAAAAACATCCCATAATCACTTTTTAACTTCGCCAGATCATCTGGCCCAGAACTCGCAAAAACACTATCAAATCGCACTACCTGAATCTCCAAAGAAATCTCATTAATATCGTCTAGTATTTCGGGTTCCGATTTACAAGAAGACAACAAGGTAACTGCTAATAATAAAGGCAAAAATAATCTCATAAAACATTGCGTATAGTGCAGTAACGAACGGGGCGCCAATAAATTTTAAAAATGCTTAATTTAGCAGTACAAAGGTACATTAATTCACCCAAAATTCGTTCAATATTTAATTGCTATGCAAGTCCAAAAAGTAACAGATCATTTGGTTAATTGGCTCACATCGTATGCTCAAAATGCAAAAATGGATGGTTTTGTAGTGGGAGTTAGTGGTGGTATAGATTCTGGTGTGACTTCTATCCTTTGTGCTATGACAGGTTTTCCTGTTCTCTGTGTCGAGATGCCAATTCATCAAGCTACATCGCAGGTTAATCGGGCAAAAGAGCACATTTCACAATTAAAGGAACGCTTCTCAAACGTATCTTCTCACGAAGTAGATTTAACTCCGGTATTTGAGGGCTTCAAGTCTCAAACACCAGAAGTCACAGATAATACACTTTTAGATTTGTCGTTAGCCAATACTCGGGCTAGACTTCGCATGACAACATTGTACTATTTTGCTGGCCTAAAGCGTTATTTGGTGTGTGGCACGGGTAACAAAGTAGAAGACTTTGGCGTTGGTTTTTATACTAAATATGGTGATGGTGGAGTAGATATTAGCCCAATTGCCGATCTTATGAAAAGTGAAGTTTACAAAGTTGGAGCACATATTGGAGTTCCATCAGCAATTATGAAAGCGGCTCCCACCGATGGGTTATTTGGCGATAGCCGTACAGACGAAGACCAAATTGGAGCTAGTTATGACGAGCTCGAATGGGCGATGGAAATGCAAGAAACTGGTAAGGACGCAAGCCATTTTGAAGGCCGAAAAAGAACTGTATTAGAACTTTACCTAAAACTCAATAAAGCCAATCAGCATAAGATGAATCCCATTCCAATATGCGAAATTCCCGAAGAGTACAAAGTTTAGCCGTGTTTTAACGAGTATTATTGAAGTTAAACGAAATTTGAGTTGGACACTCCTCCTTTTTTATACATTTGAATATATGTAGTATTTATACTACAATTGTAACAGCTATCTAAATAGATACTGTTAGTCGAATAACCTCATAATTATGACAAAAGTATTAATAGCGGATCACCATCCGATTGTTCGTTTAGGTATAGAGTGTCTCTTGGCAGAACACGACTCTTTAGAAATTATAAATAAAGTTCACAATGGCACCGAGTTGTATCGAGCCTTAAGAGAACAGAAGCCCGATGTCCTTATTATGGAGATCGATATTCCACAGATAAATGGAATAACGGCTTTAAGAACAATCAAAGCGGAATTTCCCGATGTACGAGTTTTAATTTATTCGACTAACCCAGAAGAGATTTACGCTTTAAGGTCGATTAAATCTGGTGCTGCTGGGTATGTGCCCAAAACTGCGTCTACAAAAGTATTTTTAGACGCTTTAGAACTAATAGCTAAAGGAGGAATTTTCTTGAACGAAGAACTTACATCTACATTTACTTCACGCAATGTTGGCGAGTCTAGTGCGATTAGCCGTTATAAAAAACTATCCTCTCGCGAGATAGAAGTTCTTAACCTTTTATCTAGTGGTAAGCGCAATAAAGATATAGCCAACGCCTTAGATATTAACGAAAAAACAGTGAGCACTTATAAGACAAGACTGCTCAAAAAATTAAAAGTAGACAACCTGGCCGATTTGATTCATCAGTCTAGGATGTTTCAGTTTAGGTAGTTTTAGATACAACCATACCTAATCGCTGTGTGATTATTTTGTCGAGCTTTTGATAATCGACAATTTCAGACAATAATTGAAGCCGATCTTCTTCGCTTTTAGAATTTATATCGGATGCGATAGAATTAATTTTTTGTTTAATTAGCTCGTTGCGCAGATGGAGTATTAACTGTTCTACAAATACAGAAATAGTTTGCTCCTTCTTTTTTACATAAATTTCTTTACTCTCCCAATCACTTAATTCGTGCTTTTCTTCGGTCATTAGAATGTCACTCACATAATCTGATTGCTCCTGCTCTAAGCGATTTACTAGTAGTTCTACCCTAAATTCGGTATCTGTGTTAAGGGATTCAACCAGAGAATAATACACCTTACTTAAGTTTTCGTGTGCAAACTCGATTTCGTCTTCTTGTAAGTCTAGGTATATCTTTTCGTAAACTTTATAAGTGTTTCGCTCTATTTTGTAGATGGTCTCTCCATTCTCGTCGAGTTCGAAAGTAACATCTTCAAACTCAACTTCGTTATTGCCATAAAGCAACAACGATTTTATTATATCTGTTTCTAATACACGCTGGCGATCTACTTTCTTGACAGTAAGAGCTTGATTGGCAATTACCTCAAAACCTTCTTTGGTGCGCGATTGTGCCGATACTCTTTTTTTATCTTTAGAATCTTTACTTAGCGTTTGAGCCAGCGCATTGAATAGCACTTCCTCGCTAATATCCATAATACGGGCACACTCCTGTAAATAAATCTCCCGCTGAATTAAATCTGGAATCTTAGAAATACTCTGCACCATTTCGCGGATGGTCTCGGCCTTTTTAACAGGATCGTTCGCCGTTTCGTTAACGAGTAAAGAGGCTTTAAAACTTATAAAATCTTTAGACTCTTTATCCAAAAACGTCGTTAACTCATCTAACGAATTACTACGCGCAAAACTGTCAGGATCTTCACCTTCTGGAAAGGCGCAGACTCTCACATTCATTCCCTGCTCTAAAATAAGATCAATCCCACGAATTGAAGCTCTAAGCCCAGCCGCATCTCCATCGAAAAGCACAGTAATATTCTTTGTCAAACGACTAATTAGTCTGATTTGCTCTGGAGATAGGGCCGTTCCAGAACTCGCTACTACATTTTTAATGCCCCGTTGGTAAAACTGGATCACATCGGTATAACCCTCTACCAAATAGCATCTATCTTCTTTCGCGATGGTTTGCTTGGCGTGATAAATTCCGTATAAAACTTTACTCTTGTGATAAATATCACTCTCCGGAGAGTTTAAATACTTTGCCGCCTTTTTATCGCTTGTCAAAATACGCCCACCAAAGCCCAATACTCGGCCACTCATACTCTGAATAGGAAAGATTACCCTTCCTTTAAAGCGATCAAACTGCTTTGTTTCTTTTACAATAGTAAGCCCAGATTTTTCGAGATAATTGAGCTTATATCCTTTTCCTAATGCCTCTGTAGTAAAAGCATCCCAGCTGTTAGGCGAATACCCTAAATCGAATGTCTTGATTGTTTCGGGAGTAAAGCCTCGCTCTTTAAAATAGGTTTCGCCTATGGCTTTTCCTTCTTCGCTATGAAGTAAGGTTTTATGAAAATAATCTTTAGCATAATCGCTTACTAAATAAAGGCTCTCACGCTCACTAGCCTGTTCTTTTTGCGCGTCAGATTGTTCGGTTTCTTCGATTTCTATGGCATATTTTTTTGCCAAAAATTTGATAGCCTCCGGATAGGTAAAGTGTTCGTGCTCCATCAAGAAAGCAATAACGTTTCCTCCTTTTCCGCTAGAAAAATCTTTCCAGATTTGTTTTACGGGCGAAACCATAAAACTGGGGGTGCGTTCTTCTGTAAATGGGCTGAGGCCTTTAAAATTACTTCC
>QIIH01000411.1 GCA_003229235.1 Flavobacteriales bacterium
CCTAATTTTTTATTTTCGTTTAATGCGGCTTCCATAATTTGAGGCTCAGCTCCAAAGAATTTGATGCCGTCTGCACCTCTTTCGGCATTGGCACGAACCCATTTTCTTGCCATTTCTGGCGTGCTAATTGGCGCATCGTTAAGTGGATTAAATGAATCAGATGTTTGTCCAAAACCAGTATATGTATAAATCCTTGGAGCAATTATGCTGTTCTCTGCCGAGCGCTTTTTTAAATCTAACGTATAATCTATCCCACGGCCAGAAGGCTCTCTTACCGTAGTAATGCCGTGAGCCATCCACAATTTGAAAACATATTCCCAATCGGCACCTTGAGCAATTCCGCCAATATGGCCGTGCATATCAATAAATCCAGGCAATAAGTACATGCCCTCTGCATTTAATTCTTTTCCGCCAGCTTTTAACTTTGGCCTTCTATTTTCGTCAATTGGTACTCCAGGATAACCT
Organism: Flavobacteriales bacterium; assembly: GCA_003229235.1. Lineage (GTDB taxonomy): Bacteria > Bacteroidota > Bacteroidia > Flavobacteriales > Flavobacteriaceae > Gilvibacter. Next base: position 466 of record QIIH01000411.1, read on the forward strand.
ACCACTTGAATACTTACGATTTTATTGTCTTCTACCACAACATCGATAGGGCCTCTAGGTGGTGCTCCATCTCCAGCAATTACCGTCACTCCTCTAATAATGAGTTGACTAAATGGACCATCGCCTTGGCTTTGTGCCAAGATAGCGGAGCAAAAAAATAAAGTAATAAGCCAGACGGCGGAATTGAGGCGTGGAAATTTCATATTGGATGGTTTAAACCTGAGTTCGACCTAAAATTTAATTTACAGAGTTCTAAGAAAAAGTGAAATTTTAAAAATTTTACATGAAAAAAATTGCCTTTTATTAGAATTTCCTTTGGATTTGATGAATTTCCCCCAATTCTTGCCATATTTTCTTAAATTAACTAGATTAGTTTTTCAAAAATCTGACTTCGAATTGAATAAAAATACATCTAAACTGTAAACAAATCTTAGGTCGAACTCAGGTTTTGAAGATAAAAAGGTACGATAAAATTTAAAGCCTTGACTACCGCTTTAGTTCTTTTTTGGCTTCAAACTTATTCGATATAAAACTAAAGAAGCGACTAACCCTAAGATAGAAAAACTCAGGAGCATTAAATAAACATGCTGGTGGCCAATCTGCCCTTTATTGGCATCTAATAAATATCCCATTGCTAAGCCAGCAAAGATATCTGGGGTGTATCCAATAAAAGAAATAATACCAACAGCTGTTCCTGTTAGTGCCAAAGGAATGTGACCTTCTTGCATTGCTCCAAAATACAAAGCTCTTGCGGCATAAATTCCAGTAGCTGTAACCATTACTCCTAAAAAGAATAAGAAAGTTGCGTTTGGTGTAATTATATCTGTGGCCAACAATCCAGCGCCTATAATACTAAAAACAAAGCTTATTGTTAACCATAAGGTAACTCTTGATTTGTCTGCAATAAAGCCAATAATTATACCAACGACCGGCCTCATAAATAAGAGCAAGGTGCCCACTTTTGCCGATTCGACTTCGTCGTAAAGCATTACTTCTCGAGCAAATAGCGAGAATACATCGGTTACTTTATAACCAACATATGCAGCTAGTATTATAAACATTAGCAACCACACGGAAGGTATCTTTAAAACAGCAACTACATCTTTTAATGTGATTTTTGCGCGGTTTACAGCTTCTTGCTTCACATCAGTTTTTAAAAAGAACCAAACCAAGACACCAATTATCATTACCAATGCCATCGAGGTGTAAATTACGTAGCTAAACACTCGCTTGCGCTCTGTAACCTCAAGGTCGTTCATGTCGCCCACAGCGTATAAGCCAAAAATCACAACGCCAAGTGTTCCAAATAAAGCTCCAACCAAGCCACGGCCTCCATCTAAAAATCCAAATGCTTTACCTTGATTTTTGATGCCGCCCCAAATACGAGTAGCTTTAATCATCGCAGCCCAAAAAAGGAAAATAGTAGTGAAACCCCAATAACCAAATAGTATTTGGAGTAATTCGTAACTGGGATAGGTGGCAAATACAAATCCGCCAAGGGCAGTAAGCCATAGTGCTATTGCCATTAATTTACGAGGCTCGAACTTATCGGCCAAAGGACCGCCGAACAAATAGCTAATCATAGCTACAATTCCGTAAATAGCCTGTGCGCCACCGTATTGAAGGTTGGTTAATTGGAATGCCTCTAAAACAGTAGGCCTAAAAACACGAGCTAATACAAAGGGTAAAATAAATACCGCTTCTCCTGCTAAGATAAGCAGGAGTAAATAGGTTGTTTTTTTGGTAAAGAGCTGCTTCAAAAAGCCGTCGTGAGTTTAGACCTGTAATATACCCATATTAAATGGTTTTTCGATAGGGGCATGGTTTGCCGCATCTATACCCATCGAGATCCAAGTGCGGGTGTCTAAAGGATCAATAATGGCATCGGTCCAGATTCTTGCTGCTGCATAATAAGGCGAAATCTGTTCATCATATCTCGCTTTTATTTTATCATAGAGCTCGGTCTCTTCTTCTTTAGTAATTTCTTTTCCTTTCTTTTTTAACGAAGCCGTTTCAATTTGTAAGAGCACTTTGGCGGCAGAGTTTCCGCTCATTACGGCCAGTTCGGCACTAGGCCAAGCAACTATCAATCTAGGATCGTATGCTTTACCGCACATCGCATAATTACCTGCCCCATATGAGTTCCCAATAATAACTGTAAATTTAGGCACCACACTATTGCTTACCGCATTTACCATTTTGGCGCCATCTTTTATGATCCCGCCATGTTCGCTTTTGCTACCAACCATAAAGCCAGTAACATCTTGTAAAAACACCAATGGAATACGCTTTTGGTTGCAATTTGCAATAAAGCGAGTCGCCTTATCTGCGGAATCGCTATAAATCACTCCGCCAAACTGCATTTCGCCTTTGGCGTTCTTTACCAGCTTGCGCTGATTAGCAACAATTCCTACGGCCCAACCATCAATGCGAGCATAACCAGTTAGAATTGTTTTACCATAACCATCTTTATACGCTTCAAAAGTATCGGCATCAACTAAGCGATCGATAATCTCTTGCATGTCGTATTGTTCTGCGCGAGATTTAGGAAGGATCCCAAAAATGTCTTCTGGGTTTTTAGAAGGCAATTCGGTTTTAGTTCTGTTAAAGCCAGCTTTTTCGAAGTCCCCAATTTTGCTTACAATATTCTTTATTTTAGTTAAGGCGTCTTTATCGTCTTTTGCCTTATAGTCTGTCACTCCAGAGATTTCACAATGCGTCGAAGCACCACCAAGTGTTTCGTTATCTATTGTTTCTCCTATGGCCGCTTTAACAAGATAACTTCCTGCTAAGAATATACTCCCAGTTTTATCTACAATCAAGGCTTCGTCGCTCATAATAGGCAGATAAGCACCACCGGCAACACAGCTACCCATGATAGCTGCAATTTGAGTAATGCCCATACTGCTCATAACGGCATTATTTCTAAAGATCCGTCCAAAGTGTTCTTTGTCTGGAAAAATTTCGTCTTGCATTGGCAAATAAACGCCAGCGCTATCAACTAAATAGATAATAGGAAGTTTGTTCTCGATCGCAATTTCTTGAGCGCGTAAGTTCTTTTTTGCAGTGATAGGGAACCAAGCCCCAGCCTTTACAGTAGCATCGTTAGCAACTACGATACATTGTTTTCCTTTTATATAACCAATCTTAACAACTACACCGCCAGAGGGGCAACCTCCGTGTTCTTTGTACATGTCTTCCCCTGCAAAAGCGCCAATTTCTATACTTGGTTTTTTAGAATCGAGTAAAAACTCAACACGTTCGTGCGCCGTCATCTTGCCTTTGCTGTGATGTTTGTCTATACGACTCTGCCCGCCACCAAGTTTAACCTGTGCTAATCTTTTGCGTAATTGGGAGAGGAGTAGTTTGTTGTGATCTTCGTTCTTATTGAAAGAAAGGTCCATAAAAGTTCTTTTGGCTAAAGTACAAAAAGACGTGTTTATGCCACAACTTAGAAGGTAATTTATAATTAAGTGCCATGGAAGTATATTCCTAGGATTATATAATTATATTTTATATCTTTGTACCATAAAATTTATAAGATGAAAAATATAATCGCCTTTGGCGGAAGCAATAGCAAAAATTCAATAAACAAACAACTAGCACATTTTGTAGCCAATCAGGTTCTAGATGCGTCTGTTACAACACTGGACCTCAATGATTTTGAATTACCATTGTATGGAATTGATTTGGAGAACGAGCAAGGAATTCCAGAAAACGCGCAGGCATTTTTGAATAAAATAAAAGAAGCAGACGGACTCGTAATTTCTTTGGCAGAACACAATGGCGCTTATGCATCGGTATTTAAAAATATTTTTGACTGGATGTCTCGCATCGATCAAAAAGTGTGGAGCAACATTCCGATGCTACTTATGGCAACATCGCCAGGTGGTAGGGGAGGGTCGGGCGTTTTACAGATCGCCGCGAGTAGTTTTCCACATCTTGGCGGAAACATAGTAGCAACTTTCTCTTTACCTGGTTTTAATCAAAATTTTACGCAAGAAGGAATAATAGATGCCGATTTATCTGCTGCACTAGAAAAAGAAATTGCAACTTTTAAAAACGCTGTTTTCAGCATTTAGTTATGGGAGATTTATCACAGGACGTAAAATCGAACTTTGCATCGATTAAAGTAAAGGCATTGCTCAACATAATATATACAGCTGGCTGGATAAACAGCCAACAGGTAGACTTTTTTAAACCTTATGGCATTTCGCCACAGCAATATAATATTTTGAGAATTTTACGAGGCGGGGCAGAGGCCATGAGCGTTAATAGCATAAAAGACAGAATGATCGAACGTGCGCCAAATGCGACTCGACTTATGGACAAGCTCTGTGATAAAAATTTTATCGAACGCATTGCTTGTGCGTCAGACCGCAGGGTGGTTCATATTGCAATTACAGGAGTTGGACTCAAACTGCTTTCCCAAATTGACAAAAAATTTAATCGAGATTTATTAAAAAACTTAAACAACAAAGAAGCCAAGCAATTGAGTGCGTTGCTTGACAAAATTCGATAACGAGCACTTAACGAAAAGAAATATAATGAAACCCGTTGTGCATTTTAAATAATGCTAATTTTAATGTTGTTTATATTCCTATTAAATATAAACCTGTTGATATATTGAATAGTTGTAAGC
>QIIH01000285.1 GCA_003229235.1 Flavobacteriales bacterium
AATTAGAATAGTGACGATTATATACATAAATATATTAATCAATTACTTTATATAATGATATATAATTATCTAATTAATAGATAATTATATCATTAAATAGAATTTATGGTTACAATTGGCAATTAACTGTTTACAGTTGTCGTAATTACAAACGAAATATATACAAAACACGTTTACAGGTGTAAACTTTCGATTGTTTACATTTGTATTTCAACATAAAAAAATCGATTGCTTAATGCCACTTTCTCCCTCCAGACTTAACTGTCGATATCTCACAATAGAAGACATAAAACCATTTTTGGAGTGTTATGATGCTCACTGTGAAATGGAGGTTCAAAATGTGGGTAAGAGTGTAAATGGAATCGATATTCCTGTAATACGATTTGGCAATGGTTCTTTTAAAATATTATGCTGGTCTCAAATGCACGGTAACGAGTCTACTACTACAAAGATGATTTTGGATATATGCCAAGAGGTGTATGAAAGAAAAATCAACCTTTCTGACTGGACTGTAATACTTAAAGAAATTACTTTGGTTATTGTCCCAATGCTTAATCCAGATGGATCGAAGGCATATACACGAGAAAATGCCAACGATGTTGATTTAAATCGCGATGCACAAGGGCTTACGCAGCCCGAAAGCCTCGTATTGAAGGGTTTGTTTGATAAAGAGAAGCCAAATCTTTGCTTAAACCTACACGGGCAGCGAAGTATATACGGTATCAAAGAAACTGGGATGTCTGCGGCGATTAGTTTTTTAGCACCTTCACCAGATTTAACGAAAACAATTACTCTTGCAAGATTAGAGGCTATGAGATTAATTAGTGGAATGAATCAGCTCTTGCAAAAGCAGATTCCAGGCCAAATAGGTAGGTATGACGACACTTTTAATGAGAACTGCGTAGGAGACACATTTACTAGTCTAGGTTGTCCAACAATCTTGTTCGAAGCTGGTCAGTTGGGGCTTGATTATAATAGAAACAACACTCGTGCTCTATTAAAAGAGGCGTTGTTCAGACTTTTAAGGCACATCGCAGGAGTAGAGTCCTTTAATGAATATACATCAGATGATTATATCAGAATCCCACAAATTGAAGTCCTTTTAAACGATTTATTGATTAATTCGGTTCCATTTGATGAGCCTATTGGTGTAGTAAACGTTAAAGCGCACTATAAAGAAGTTTTAAAAGACAATAAGATTTGTTTTATTCCAGAGTTAGTCGAGTTTGGCAAAGATGTGACAGGCATCACACACCAAATCATTGAGGCGCAAGACACTCGGGCTGATGATTCTACAACCAATTCAGTTATTATTACAGATTCTATTGAAGAATATTTACTAAAAAACTTTAGTCGTTAAATTTTATTCATTAAAATAGGCTAAACGCTAATATTTCTACTATTTTCGTGGCTTAATTGTTTTCTATGGCCAAGTTTAAACTAGACGAAGTAGATCATCAGATTTTGGATATGCTAATTGATAATACGCGAATTCCATTTACAGATATCGCTAAAAACCTTCTAATTTCTGCAGGAACAGTACATGTTCGAGTAAAAAAAATGGAAGAGGCAGGAATCATCACTGGATCTTCGTTAACCTTAGATTATAAAAAACTTGGATATTCTTTTATCGCTTATGTGGGGGTATTTTTAAACAACACTTCTCAAACTACCTTTGTACTAGAGCGCATAAACGAGATTCCTTACGCTACTGTAGCACATATTACGACGGGTAAGTTTAATATCTTCTGTAAGATTCGCGCACGCGATACGCATCATGCTAAAGAAGTGATTTTTTCGATCGACGATATAGATGGGGTTTTACGTACAGAAACTATGATTTCACTAGAGGAAAGCATTAATGACAAAAAGCGTTTAATGCATAAAATTTTTAGAGAGCTTTAGTTTTATAAGGTTTGCTTATAGTATTCAAAAGCGCTCATAATCAAATCGTTATCAACTTGACAATCTAAAGCTATAGCACCTATATCTTCTAATAAAACAAAGTTTACCTGCCCATCTACATTCTTTTTGTCGTACATCATTAGTTCGATAATTTCTTCGATTTGATCGGTGTTAAATTTAACTTTCGGATAAAGTTGTTTTACTAAATCATTGAGTTTATCTGCTTCTTTCTGAGGAAAACCAAATAATTGTACAGAGATATAGGTTTCTAAAATCATCCCAATTGCAATAGCTTCTCCGTGTAGCAAACTTGGTATTGCATCAGAGCTCAGACAAAAAGATTCGATGGCGTGGCCCAGTGTATGTCCATAATTTAAAGCCTTTCTGATTCCTAGCTCGTTAGGGTCTTGCTCGACGATCGCATGTTTTACACTAATCGAATCCTTAATAAGTGCATGAGGGGAGACGGAGTCGTCTTTTGCAGCACTACAAATGGCTTCCCAATGCTCTTGAGAAGAAACCAATCCATGCTTTATCATTTCTGAAAATCCAGAATGTAGCTCTTTTTTAGGCAATGTTTTAAGATAATTTTCGTCAATCAAAACCATCTGACTTTGATTAATTACTCCTATTTGATTTTTTAAATGTTCTAGATCAACGCCCGTTTTTCCGCCTATAGCGGCATCGACTATTGCTAAGAGCGAAGTAGGAACATTTATATACGGTATACCGCGTTTATAAATAGAAGCTACAAAGCCACCTAAATCTGTAATTACACCGCCTCCCAAATTAATTAGCAAGCTTTTTCGGTCTAAGTTTTGATTGGTTAACTCTATTATTAAAGCCATACAGGTTCCCATATGCTTTTCGTTTTCCCCTGGTGGAATTGCTATCGTTATGGGTTCTTGCTCAAAAGTTACTTGCTTTAAGAAGTGAGATAAACAATGATCTTCTGAATTGTCATCTACAAAAATCACCACTTTAGACGGTTGTTGTTCGGCTAAGTAATCATTTAGAGATGCATACCCTTGTTCATCAAAATAGATAGGTGCTTGTTCTTGCATAGATGTAGTTTATTGAGGCCAGAGCCATTGCTCGAAAATAATTCAATTTCACAAAATAAAAGCCATTTCTGGCTATATTTGTCAAGCTAAATTGAACCTTTATGTCACAACAATCCTTGTTTGAAAATACAGAGATCGCATTTTCGTTAAAATCGGACTCCGAACTTGAAAGAGCTTACTTTTTGTTTAAAATGATATCTAAGGAGCCTTTAGTGAGAATAGGGACTGCGGTTACAAAGTTTGCTCTTCATGCACGTTTACCGGTAGAAGGTTTAATACGTTCTACCGTTTTTGATCATTTTTGCGGTGGTATAAGCGAAGACGATTGTTTGCCAGTGGTAGATAAGCTTATAGACAAAGGCGTGTATTCTGTGCTCGACTATTCGGTAGAAGGAAAAGAAACCGACGAGCAGTTCGATACTACAATGGACAAGGTTAACGAGCTCACCACTTTCGCCGAGCATAAGAAGGCCATGCCTTTTTCTGTTTTTAAGCCGACGGGCTTTGGCCGATTTGCAATTTGGCAAAAAATTACAGAGAGCAACGGCTTAACAGCTTCTGAGAAAGAGGAGTGGAGCACTGTTGTAGCTCGCTACGAAAAGACTTGTACGCTTGCCCACGAGAAAAGTGTAGTATTACTTATTGATGGTGAAGAAACCTGGATGCAAGATGCCGCCGATGATCTCTGCACAGATATGATGCGCAAATACAATAAAGAGAAGGCAATTGTCTTTAATACGTTGCAGTGTTATCGTTGGGATAGATTGGAGTACTTAAAAGAGGCTCATAATGAAGCCAAGGCAATGGGTTATAAATTGGGCTTTAAAATAGTTCGCGGAGCCTATATGGAAAAAGAAAACGATCGCGCTCAAGAATTGGGATATCCAACACCAATTTGTAAAGACAAACAAGCTACAGACGATCAGTTTAACTCTGTATTACGTTATATACTCGACAATTTAGACGATATCTCTTTGTTTTTGGGATCTCATAACGAACAGAGCTGTTACCTGGCTATGGAAATCATGAAACAAAAAGGAATAGCAGTAAACGATCCTCGTGTCTGGTTTGGGCAATTATATGGGATGAGCGATCATATTACCTACAACCTTGGCGCTGCTGGTTATAATGTGGCAAAATACATTCCTTTTGGGCCTGTTAAAGATGTTATGCCTTATTTGATAAGAAGGGCAGAGGAGAATACTTCTGTTGCCGGGCAAACTAACAGAGAGTTGAGCTTGTTAAAAAACGAGAAACAACGTCGCCGGATTTAATCCTCTACAATAAGCTCGAAAGCAAGAATAACCGCTGTTGAATCGCAGTTTTTTACATTCATTTTATAGCGTTTTTCTAATTGCGCCCCTTTAATTACGTAAAGTTTGCAGCTGTCGTCAATTGAAGTATTACTCTCGTTAAATATCACATCTCCACGATTTAAAAACGTACTTATAGTTGTAGAGTCTAACCCATAATTAGCCATCGCTTGTTGTGCATTTTGAGAAACTTCTGGATGTTTAATGCGAATGTTTTTAAGCACACGAGCATTTGGTCCATAATCGCAAGAAGTATTTTTTCCGCCTAGGAAAAACATTAAAATGAAAATCCCAATGGTCAATCCGCCTAGGTAATAGGCGAAGCGTTTAAATATAGTCATACTAAAAAATGAGTAGGTTAATGTCGCTGTACGACATATCAAACCAATCGGCAACCGATTTGTTGGTTAAAATTCCGCGGTAAAAATACAACCCATTTTTTAATCCGTCATCAAAACGGATAGCGTTTTCTAGACCACCAGATTCTGCCATACTTAAGAGATACGGTGTAAAGATATTTGAGATAGAAATAGAAGAAGTTTTAGGGTAACGTGCAGGAATATTAGGCACTCCATAATGAATTACCCCGTTCTTGACCATAGTTGGTTTGTCGTGATTGGTAATTTCTGTAGTTTCGAAACAGCCTCCCATATCGACGCTTACATCGATTATTACGGCGCCACGCTTCATGTTTTCGACCATTGTCTTGGTAACTACCACAGGGGAGCGATTTGAGCCTCTTACGGCACCTATGGCCACATCACAGCGCCTTAGTGCTTTTGCTAAATTTTTTGGTTGAGAGTTCTGCCCAAATTTGTCTGTATACTCCGGAGTTGTGTAATGCTGTTGTCGAACACTTTTACATTAGCGCCCAAACCAATTGCAGAGCGTGCTGCGAATTCGCCTACGGTGCCAGCGCCAATAATCACTACTTCTACTGGCGGTACTCCACTTATATTCCCAAACATCAAGCCGTTGCCTCCTTCGGCATTTGCCATAATTTCTGATGCGATAAGCACAGAGGCGGTTCCTGCAATTT
>QIIH01000491.1 GCA_003229235.1 Flavobacteriales bacterium
AACAGTCTTGGTTTAAATCGAGTATATGTTTTAACAACACGTAGTTCGGCATCTGCCAGTGAATTGGTAATTAATGGCCTCGATCCATATATAGAGGTTATTCAGATAGGAAGTACAACCCGTGGTAAGTTTACAGCGTCTACCACCTTATACGACTCTCCAGATTTTGGCCGTAGTACTGCCAATCCTGCTCACACATATGCTATGCAGCCTTTAATTTTAAAATCGATTAATTCCAACGGTGTAACCGATTATTTTGACGGTCTTAACCCTGAAATCCAATTAGGCGAAGATTATGCCAACCTAGGAATATTAGGTGATGAAAACGAGCCATTGCTTGCAGAGGCTCTTCTTCAAATTACAGGGGTAGGCGGTGCTCCGGAAGGCCCTAAAATGGGAAGTATTTTAAAAGAAATTTCTAGTCGAAAAGAGATGATTTCTCATTTTGATGAGCTAATTTATGATTTGCCCTTGCCTTCAATTCTGCTTCAAAACAACAACTAGCAACAAATCCTATAAACCTTTTTAAATCTTGTATTTTTTTATTGACACTTATTGTTCGCAAGAACCTATATGCTCTTAAATAATGCTATTTTTGAAGATGCATAAATTAATTGCCTTTTTGGTGTTAGGATTATTAATAGTAGGTTGTAAGGACCCTAAACCTGAGCAAACTACTGTTAAAAATATTCAAAGTGAATCTTTAATAAAATATGCGCAAGGCTTCAGTATTGAGCATTTCGAAGGTTATTCGGTAATTGAGGTTTCTACTCCTTGGCCAGATGCAAAAAAACCATTTAGATACCTTTTATCCAAAGATTCTATTCCCATAAACGACAACAATTTTGATGCAGTTATTAATGTGCCTATCAAATCTATTGTTGTAACATCAACTACGCATATTCCGTCTTTGGAAATGCTAAATGTTGAAGATAAATTAATAGGTTTCCCGTTTACAAAATATGTTTCCTCCCCAAAAACCAGAGCCTTAATAGATGCGCAAAAGGTTAAAGAATTAGGAGGATCTCAAGAAATCAATACAGAAGTGTTGCTTGCCTTGGTCCCTAATCTTGTAGTTGGCTACGGAGTAGATGGCACAAATAAAAACTTGAACTTAATAGAGAAATCCGGTATTCCTGTAATTTACAATGGCGATTGGATGGAACAAACTCCATTAGGCAAGGCAGAGTGGATAAAGTTTTTTGGTGCGTTATTCGACAAACAATTAGAAGCAGAACAGCTCTTTACACAAATCGAGAACGACTACAACCAGGCCAAAGAAATCGCACAAAAGGCAACTACCAAACCAACTGTGATTAGCGGCGCAATGTATAAAGACATCTGGTATTTACCGCAAGGATCAAGTTGGGCGGCCGCTTTTATCGCAGATGCCAATGCAGATTATTTGTATAAAGAAACCCAAGGCACAGGTAGTTTATCACTAAGCGTAGAATCTGTGCTTACTAAGGCACAGCATGCCCAATTCTGGATTGGACCAGGGCAGTTTACTTCGCTAGGGCAAATGGAGGAAACCAATACGGCATATGCGGGAATTGAAGCTTTTAAAAAAGGAAACGTTTTTAGTTTTACAACAAATATTGGCCCAACTGGCGGGGTTATCTATTATGAACTTGCACCAAATAGGCCGGATCTTGTTTTAAAAGACATGGTCAAGATCTTACATCCAGAATTACTTCCAGATTACGAACTACATTTTTTTAGCCCATTAAAACAATGATAACCAAGAAACATAGCCGAAGCTTATTACTGCTATTTCTGGTCATGTTGGTGGCATTTGTTTTAAACCTCTCTTTAGGGTCTGTAACAATCCCGTTTAAAGAAACTATTGCCTCTCTTTTAGGGCAAAGTACATCTAAAGTACCATGGGATTATATTGTTACCCAATATCGTTTACCTAAGGCCCTAATGGCAATCATGGTAGGTGCTGGTTTATCGGCTGCTGGGTTACTCATGCAAACATTATTCAGAAACCCATTGGCCGGACCTTTTGTTTTAGGAATAACAAGTGGCGCAAGCCTCGGAGTTGCTATTTTAATTTTAGGAGCGGGTGCTATGGGAGGTATACTCGGCACATATTTGAGCCATCCTTACAGTGTAGTTATTGCCTCAGGCTTGGGAAGTTTTTTGGTGTTACTCGCGGTTTTGGGAGTCACCAAACAGCTAAAAGATACCATGGCAATACTTATCATTGGATTAATGTTTGGAAGTGTTACCAGTGCTGTGGTGAGCGTTTTGGCGTATTTTTCTCCTGCCGAAGAACTCCAACAATATGTTTTTTGGTCTTTTGGAAGTTTGGGAGGCACCTCATGGCAAGGTATTTTAATAATGGCTGCTTGTTTTTTAATTGGAATCATCTTGTGTATACGTGCCATAAAACCATTAAATGCAATGCTTTTGGGTGATGCCTATGCACAGAGTTTAGGACTTAATCTAACAAAACACAGAATGGCGATAATGCTAGCAACCTGTATTTTGGCAGGTAGCATTACTGCTTTTGCCGGGCCCATTGCCTTTGTTGGGCTAGCTATTCCGCATATAGCGAGACAACTTTTTTGGACCAATAATCACGTTGTTTTATTGCCAGCAGTATTGATTTGTGGCGCAATTGTTATGTTGTTATGTGATATTATCGCTCAAATTCCTGGTAGCGAATTTACCTTACCTATAAATGCGGTGACTTCTCTTTTTGGGGCACCAATTGTGATTTGGCTATTAATTAAAAAAGGAAAACTACTTTTTTAATGACAGCTTCTACCCCACATATCGTATTTACGACAACCAACCTTAGCATAGGGTATGCCTCCAAAAAAAAGCGCACAATCTTACATGCCGACATTAATTTGGCATTTCCTGAAGGATCGTTAACAGCTGTTATTGGTGCCAATGGTGTTGGTAAATCTACATTGATAAGAACCCTTACCAAAGCACAAGCTGCCTTAGATGGAGATATTTCTCTAAACGGAATTAGCGCTAGTCAAATTAGCAATCAAGAATGGGCAACAAAACTAAGTGTTGTACACACTAAGTCTCCCATTTCGATGAATCTTACCGTTTTTGAACTTGTTAGCTTAGGAAGGCATCCGTATACCAATTGGATTGGAGTCCTGAGCCCGGATGACCACCACATTATCGAAAAAGCCATGACAGCTACCGATGTTAGGCAATATACCGCTCGTAAATGTCACGAACTTAGCGATGGGCAATTACAGCGCGTATTAATAGCAAGAGCCATAGCTCAAGACACCGCTGTTGTTATACTCGACGAACCAACTACCCATTTAGATTTGCATCACAAAAGCCATATTTTAACGTTGCTTCGTGAACTTGCCAGTAAAGGCAAAACAGTTATATTTTCTACTCATGATATTGATTTGATAATAGATCTATGTGATTATCTCATAGTAATGCTGCCTGAGCATCTCTATTTTGACAAACCACAAAAACTAATAGACGACGGAATTATGAGCAAACTCTTTGACCAAGAACGCGTTATTTTTGATTCAAAAAATAGACGCTTTACGCTAAATAAATAAGTATCTTTATTATCTATTTTTACCAATGAACGATTTTTTTGTATATTTTTTAATTGCCATTGCGGCGCTCATTCTCGGAATATTTTTGGGTAATTATATCGCCCGCCTAAAGTCTTCTTCAAAATCTAGCACACTTTTAGAAAGAGCGCGACTAGGAGATATACAGGTCGAAAGATTGAATCAACATTTAGAAAAAGAAAATAAAAAATTAGAATCGATTCGTTCAGAAAAAGAAAATTTAGGAAATGAACTCATCAAGCAAAACACGGCTTACGAAAATTTAAAACAGCGGCATCAGGAACAAAAAGAAGAAATAAATCAATTACAAGAAAAGTTCAAAAAAGAATTCGAAAACCTAGCAAACAAGATTCTTGCTGATAATACTAAAAAATTAACGGATAGAAATAAGGAAAATTTGGAGTCTGTTTTAAATCCATTAAAAGAAAGGATTAAAGATTTTGAAAAAAAGGTAGATTCAACAAACAAGGAAAGTCTAGAAAAGCACACCGAATTAAAAGTTCAAATTAATGGTCTCATGAAGCTCAATGAACAGATGAGCTTGGAAGCCGTTAACTTGACAAACGCCCTTAAAGGGGATAGCAAAATTCAAGGAGATTGGGGTGAGACACAGCTGGAGGTTCTTTTAGAAAAAGCTGGCTTACAAGACAATGTTCATTATTCTAAACAAGGCGGTTTTCGCGATAAGAATGACAGCTTAAAAAAGCCCGATTTTATCATCAATCTTCCCGATAATCGACATTTAATTGTAGACTCCAAAGTTTCGTTAACGGCCTACGAAGGGTATTTTAATGCAGAAAATGATGAAGACAAATCGATGTTTCTTAAAAAGCACATCGATAGCATTCGTCAGCACATTAAAGATTTAGGTAATAAACGTTATTCAGAATTATATGGAATAAACACCCCTGATTATGTACTAATGTTTGTACCGATTGAGCCAGCTTTGTTTTTGGCATTAAATAATAAAGAGGGCATATTCTTAGGAGCTATGGATAAAAACGTTGTTTTGGTGTCTAATTCTACTCTTTTGGCAACCTTGAGCACCGTTTCGTCTATTTGGAAACACGAAGATCAAAAACAAAACGTTCAGGAAATTGTTAGACAAGCTACTAATCTCTACGAAAAATTTACGGGCTTAATAGAAGATTTAAACTCGGTTGGTGTCCAAATGAATAAATCTAAAAAATCGTACGAAGATGCCATGAATAAGCTTCATTTGGGTCGTGGTAATTTAATAAACCGCATAGAAGGATTTAAAAAACTTGGAATTAAACCTTCAAAACAAATACCAAATTCGAATATTCAACGAGCTAAGGAAAGCGGTCAAGAAGAAGAATAGCCTTAAAACCTGAGTTCGACCTAACGTTTGTTTACAGTTTAGATGAATTTTCATTCAATTCGAAGTCAGATTTTTGAAAGACTAACTAGTTAATTTAAGAAAATATGGCAATAATTGGGGAGGATTCATCAAATCCAAAGGAA
>QIIH01000030.1 GCA_003229235.1 Flavobacteriales bacterium
CCTTCACGTTCTGCTCGCTCTGCTTCTAGTTTATAGCTTTCAATTTCCTTTTTTGCTGTTTGAACAGCCTCTACGATGTCTTTTTCAATCTTCCATCGGGCATTGAGTTCGTTTCGTTCTTCTTTTAAGTTGGCCAACTCACTACGCAAAGATTTTAGCTTTTGCTCGTCTTTTTCGCGCTTAATTGCCTCATGCTCTATCTCTAACTGCATTACTCTACGATCCAAAACGTCTAGTTCTTCTGGCTTAGAGTTAATTTCCATTCGCAATTTTGAGGCAGCTTCGTCCATAAGGTCGATCGCTTTGTCTGGTAAAAATCTGTTGGTAATATATCGTTCAGATAATTCTACGGCAGAAATTATAGCCTCATCTTTAATACGCACTTTGTGATGTGTTTCGTATTTTTCTTTTATACCTCTTAAAATAGAAATTGCACTTTCTGTGTCAGGTTCGTCTACAATTACTTTCTGAAAGCGCCTTTCTAAGGCCTTGTCTTTCTCGAAGTACTTCTGGTACTCATCCAAAGTTGTAGCACCAATAGCACGAAGTTCGCCTCTAGCCAAAGCTGGTTTAAGAATATTCGCAGCATCCATAGCCCCTTGACCACCACCAGCACCTACTAAGGTATGAATCTCGTCTATAAAAAGCACAACCTCCCCGTCGCTATTAGTAACCTCTTTTATCACGGCTTTTAGCCGCTCTTCAAACTCACCTTTAAATTTAGCGCCTGCAATTAACGCGCCCATATCTAGTGAAAAAATTTGTTTGTTTTTTAAGTTCTCAGGAACATCACCGTCTACGATTCTATGAGCCAATCCCTCTGCAATAGCTGTTTTACCTGTGCCGGGTTCGCCAACAAGCATAGGGTTGTTTTTGGTTCGTCGAGTCAGAATCTGTAAGATTCGTCTTATCTCTTCGTCACGTCCAATAACGGGATCTAATTTTCCGTCGGCAGCTAGTTCGTTTAAGTTACGTGCGTATTTTTTTAGCGAATTGTACGATTCCTCTGCCGATTGTGAGGTCACTCTGTCTCCTTTGCGCAGCTCTTCTATCGCAGCGTTTATGTTTTTTTGTGTTACCCCTTGATCTTTTAAGGCTTTTGCAACTACAGATTTAGAATTAAAGATTGCCAAGAACAAATGTTCTAACGAAACATATTCGTCTTTCATTTTTGTAGCCAAGGCAGAAGCAGCACTAAGTGTTTTGGCCGCTTCTTTAGAAAGCATCAGCTCGCCACCGCTTACTTTAGGGAAGCGTTCGATTTCTGTGTCTACTAATTTTTTAATAGCATTTGTTTGAACATTTAGTTTGCTTAATAAAAATGGGATTACATGTTCATCAACAAAAAAAACACCTTTCAAAATATGCTCGTTCTCTAATTGCTGTTGCTCCTGCGAGGTAGCAATTTCTTGAGCCTTTTGTAAAGCTTCTTGTGACTTTATAGTATAATTATTAAAATTCATATTTCTTTTTAAGGGTTGCTTCAAGCTATGTTTCAAAAGTTAGACCATATGTAAAATCGGTCATTTTGTCCTAAATTGATTAAAAAAGGATGCCATTTTGGCATTTTTCGTTTCAAATTGTCATATTTGGGTCAATTTATGCCAATTACAATTCTCATTTTTTATCCTTAATTTTGACTTATGAATTTATTCTCTAAAATTTTTGGCTCTGGCAATAATATAGCAAATAATGCTCCAGAAATCCCTTGGAATTCCCTTACCACTTTAGCACAGCTAGACGACTTAGTCAAAGAATCAAAGCAAAAGACCGTTGCCATTTTTAAACATTCAACGCGCTGCGGAATTAGTTCGATGACTCTAAGAAGATTTGAGAGCGAATTTGATACGCAATTAGAAAATGTATCGCTATTTTATCTAGATTTATTACAGTTTAGAGAAGTATCCAATCAAATTGTTGCCAAGTTTGGAGTAATGCATCAGAGTCCACAATTAATAGTAATTAAAAACGGACTAATGGTTCACAATGCCTCACATTATGATATTCATGCTCAAACTATAAATAACCTGGCTTAGTTGTTCGCAGGTAAAACCTTTGTGCTGCAATCTCCAAACCCTATTCGTACCGAATCATTTTGGCAATATCCCTTTAAAGTAACAGTGTCATTATCGTTTATAAACGAGCGCTGGCTACCGTCGTTAAGAGTTATTGGGTTTTTTCCAGCCCAAGATATTTCTAACATCGAGCCATAAGAATCGGGTGTAGGGCCAGAGATGGTTCCGCTACCCATCATATCACCACTTAAAACATTACATCCATTAATTGTATGGTGTGCTAATTGTTGTGACATATTCCAGTACATATACTTAAAATTAGAATGAGACACTTTATTGGCTGTTCCGTGATTTGGTGTAATATAAACTTCGAGGTTTATGTCGTAGCTTCTCTCGCCAGTATATTGTAAGTACGGTAATTGTTCTTTAATTGGAGCCGGGCCAGCCACTTTAAAAGGTTGTAATGCATCTAATGTGACTATCCAAGGAGATATAGTCGATGCGAAGCTCTTAGCCAAGAATGGGCCTAACGGAACGTATTCCCATTTTTGAATATCACGCGCACTCCAATCATTAAATAATACCAATCCAAAGATATAATCTTCTGCTTCGTCAATTGGTATTGATTCTCCTAATTGGTTGGCGTCGGTCGTAATAAAAGCCATTTCAAGCTCAAAATCTACACGTTTAGAAGGCCCAAAAACTGGAGTGTCATTTCCTGGAGGCAGCGTTTGCCCGTTTGGCCTGTGTACAGGTATTCCGCTAGGAATTATTGAAGAGCTACGCCCGTGATAACCCACAGGTATGTGCAACCAGTTAGGCATCAATGCATTTTCTGGATCTCTAAACATGGTACCAACGTTAGTTGCATGTTCTTTGCTAGAATAAAAGTCTGTATAATCGCCAATATTCACCGGCAACTGCATTTCTATTTCGTCTAAAGAAAAGATAATAGCCTCTTTGTGAGAGGCATTTTCGCGTAAATCAGGATTGTTGGTGTCAAAAATATCTGCAATGCGGTTGCGCACCAAACGCCAAGTTTTACGACCATCCGAAATAAAATCGTTTAAGGTGTCTTGCAGAAAAATATCGTCTGTGAGGTCAATTCCATTGAAGTATCCCATCTGATGCAGTGCACCCAGATCGATCACGTGGTCGCCAATGCGAGTCCCGATGGTAATTATATCGTCCCGAGTTAAAAAAACTCCAAAAGGAATATTTTGTATTGGAAAGTCTGTATTGGTGGGTAATTCTAACCAAGTTGTGCGGTTAGGGTCGTTGGCAGTTATAGGCATGGTTTCGTTAAATAAAGTGTTGGTAAAAATCTATAGAACTCGCTTAAATTTTTTGTGTTTAACCGAAAATGAGGAGGGATTTGTACAGATGAGGCACTTTTCGTAAGGCATAGCAGAGCTACGCATAAGAAAAGTAACAAAATATGGACGGATTTCAATCATTTTTTAAGGAATAGAAAAAGTTTAAATGAGTTCGTAGTAAAGATATAATTTCTGTGGTACTAATCGAATCAAATCCTTATTTTTGAATTCATAATTTTTAATTTGTTTCCATGCAACGAGATCTGCTCATTTTTGATTTGATAGAAGAAGAAAAACAACGCCAAACAAATGGCCTCGAATTAATCGCCTCAGAGAACTTTGTAAGCGATCAGGTAATGGAAGCAGCGGGGTCTGTGCTTACTAATAAATATGCCGAAGGCTATCCAGGAAAGCGCTATTATGGCGGTTGTGAAGTAGTAGACGAAGTAGAAACCATAGCCATAGAACGTGCCAAAGAGCTATTTGGAGCGGAATACGCCAATGTGCAACCGCATTCAGGATCGCAGGCAAATTCGGCCGTTTTTTTTGCGCTGTTAAAACCTGGCGATAAATTTTTAGGTTTTGATCTTTCTCATGGTGGCCATTTAACACATGGTTCGCCAGTAAATTTCTCAGGTAAATTATATCAACCTGTTTTCTACGGAGTAAGCAAAGAGACAGGACGTTTAGACTATAATCAAATCGAAGCAATTGCTATAAAAGAACAACCAAAGTTGATTCTTGCGGGAGCTAGTGCATACTCTAGAGAGATCGATTACGGACGTTTTAGACAAATTGCAGATAAGGTTGGTGCTTTGCTGATGGCAGATATTGCACATCCTGCAGGATTAATTGCAAAGGGTATTATTAGTGACCCAATCCCACATTGTCATGTGGTAACTACTACTACGCATAAAACCTTGAGAGGGCCTAGGGGAGGGTTAATCTTGATGGGAAAAGATTTCGAAAATCCATTTGGAATCAAATTAAAAAACGGAAATCTGCGCAAAATGTCTGCACTTCTGAATAGTGCGATATTCCCTGGAAATCAAGGCGGTCCGCTTGAACATATAATCGCTGCAAAGGCAATTGCCTTCGGCGAAGCTTTAACCGACGAGTTTTTGCATTATATGGTACAGGTAAAAAAGAATGCGAATGTAATGGCGCAGTCTTTTGTTAATAGAGGTTATCATGTTATTTCTGACGGAACCGATAATCACATGATGCTTATCGACCTGCGGAATAAAGGCATTACGGGTAAGCAGGCAGAAGAGGCGCTTGGCAAAGCAGAGATTACCGTAAATAAAAACATGGTTCCTTTCGATGATCAATCGCCATTTGTAACTTCTGGGATACGTATAGGGACACCAGCAATTACAACTCGTGGATTGGTTGAATCGGAGATGGATCCTATCGTAGATTTAATAGATCAGGTAATAAACAATATTGAAGACAACGCTGCTCTTGCCAAAATTGCAGATCAAGTCCACAAAATGATGGCACATCGACCATTATTTATTGCATAAATCCGACCTAACTAATAGCGTGTATTTTATTATATTTGAATTTAATTATTCAAGTAAATAAAACCGCATGAACACTCGTTTGTATTTCCATTATTTGGGATTCTTCACTCTTTTGGCATTAATAGTTACATCTTGCAGTGATTCTAGTAAGTTTACTGCTCTTAATCGTGCTGTG
>QIIH01000172.1 GCA_003229235.1 Flavobacteriales bacterium
TATTCAAGATGTAAGTAAAAATTTAATCCTCCTTCGCGTTCGCTTCGGCGGACGAGAAGAGTGGGTTTAATTCCCCGACGCTCTGCGTCGAGGTAGTTTATTAATTGGTGTTATCTCTGGATATATAACCTTGGGTCTTGTTGGCTTTTTTATTTTTATGGCGGTAGAAATTGCAGATCCGGGTTCTTTCGAGAGTGCTTTGTTTACAGAGGCTTACACAATAGATAAAAAGGCTGATGGTCTTTTGTATTTTAGTTATATAACATTAATGACTATAGGTTATGGGGAGATTATCCCGGTAACAACAATTGCTCAAAAGGCTACGATTTTATTAGGCTTGATTGGACAGTTTTATTTAGTAATAATCACTGCCGTAGTAGTTGGAAAGTATATTAACTTTGCTCGTATAGAAAACTCTAGTAAATAAAAACTCGCTTCGCATCTAATGCTTATCTTATACAACAGACTTAGTCTGTTTAATGATATCGCCAACTGCGGAAATATTTTTAATATGTTCCAAAAAATATTATTTATCCTTTTAGCAGGGCTTTTAATTGAATCGTGTGCAACTTATGAGCCACAATTTAAAGAAGAAAGCATAAATGCGAGTATGCCCGATAAAGAAATTGAGCATTCATTTTATTTAATAGGAGATGCAGGGAATTCGCAATTGGGAGAATCTTCGATATCGTTACAAGCTTTTAAGGCCGAATTGAGTAAAGCCTCGAAAAACAGTACAGCTATTTTTCTTGGGGATAATATTTATGAAAATGGAATGCCCAAAAAGAGCAGTGCTGATAGGGCTTTTGCCGAACATAAATTAAACGTACAAATAGATGCGACCAAAAACTTTAAAGGGCAAACAATTTTTATTCCCGGAAACCACGATTGGTACGGTGACAGTGTTGAAGGGCTAAAACGCCAGGAAAAATATCTCGATGATGTTCTTGGGAAGAATACCTTTTTACCAGAAGATGGTTGTTCTATCGAAAAAATACACATCTCTGATGACATCGAGTTAATACTAATCGATAGCCAATGGTATCTAACCGATTGGGATAAGCATCCTACTCTAAACGACGACTGTGAGTTTAGAACAAGATCTACTTTTTTGGATGAATATGAGAGTCTCATTAAAAAGGCAAGAGGAAAAACTACAATAGTTGCCTTACACCATCCAATGTACTCTAATGGGCCACATGGCGGGCAGTATTCATTTGGTAGTCATATGACGCCATTGCCTATTTTAGGATCACTTAAGAATATTATTAGAAAGACAAGTGGTGTAAATAAAAGTGATTTGCAAAACAAACGATACAACGAGTTTAAGCAGCTACTTATTACGCTTTCACAAGAAAACGATAAAGTGGTTTTTGTTTCAGGTCATGAGCACAGCATGCAGTACATTATCGAAGATAACCTTCGACAAATTATTAGTGGGACGGGTTCTAAGTTAACACCTACGAGAAATGTTGGTGGAGGACAGTTTTCTGCTGGAATGTACGGATATGCAAGATTAGACGTGTTTAAAGACGGCTCGTCTTATGTGCGTTTTTATAATGCTAAGGACAAAACGATAGTATTTCAGTCAGAAGTGATTAGTACTCTTACAGATACTAATAGTGTAACCTATCCAACAAACTTTCCTGCACAGATGACAGGAACCATTTATTCTAAAGAAGAAACCGATAAAAATGGAATTCAAAAATGGTTACTCGGTGATCGCTATAGAGATCTTTACAGCACAGAAGTATTGGCGCCAACGGTAGACTTAGATACTATGTATGGCGGCTTGACCGTTGTTAGAAAAGGAGGAGGGAATCAATCTAGATCGCTCCGTTTAGAAGATAAAAACGGAACGCAATATGTAATGAGGGCCTTGCGTAAAGATGCAGAGCAATACCTACAGTCACTAATATTTAATAATAATTATATAGAGGGTCAGTTTGAAGGTACCGAGACAGAAGACTTAGTGCTTGATGTTTTTGCCGGAGCACACCCGTACGCACCATTCGCGGTTGGTACATTAGCTGATGCAGTTGGAGTTTATCATACAAACCCAGTACTGTATTATATCCCTAAACAAAAGACTTTAGGGCGCTTTAACGACGAATTTGGCGATGAGTTATATATGATAGAGGAGCACACCTCTGAAGGACATAGCGATTTGGCAAGTTTTGGGTTTCAAGACGAAATGATTAGCACAGAAGAAGTTTTGCTAAAACTGCATAAAGACGAAGATATAGTTTTAGATGAGGCATCTTATATTCGTGCCCGTTTGTTTGATATGCTCATTGGAGATTGGGACAGACATCAGGACCAATGGCGATGGATAGAATTTAAAGAAGACGGTAAAAAGGTGTTTCGACCATTACCTAGAGACAGAGATATGGCATTTTCTATAATGTCCGATGGTGCCTTAACAGGATTAGTGGTAGCCTTATCCCCAGGTGCTAGAATGCTGCGTAAATACAGCGACGATTTAGTAGATGTTAAAGGGGTTAATGTAGAACCGTATCCATTAGACAAGGAGTTTATTCAAGAGTCAGGAAAGGATGTTTGGGATGCGCAAGTAAAAATTATTCAAAATGGGATAACAGATGCGGTGATAGAAGAGGCATTTTTACATTTTCCTATTGAAGTACGCGATGAAAGTTTGGACAAATTAAAGGCTACATTAAAGGCGCGGCGCGGTAATATGCAGCTTATATCTGATCGTTATTTTGATTTGATAAATAAATTTGCCGTCATAAAAGGAACAGATAAAGACGATTATTTTACTATTGAATGCCTATCAGACGGAAAAGTGAAAATAGTAGCGCAGCGTATCAAAAAAGGTGAAAAGGCGGATATTTTTCACGAACGAATTTACAATAAGGAAGAAACCAAAGAGATTTGGATTTATGGTCTAGACGATGACGATGTATTTGAGGTTAGTGGGAAAAATAATAAAATCAATATTAGGTTGGTTGGAGGCCAAAACAACGACACCTATATTGTTCCTGATGGGGGGAAAGTTGTGGTGTATGATTATAAAAACAAAAACAACGATGTTTCTCAGGTCAGAAAATCGGATTTGCGTTTAAAAGATGATTACGAGACCAATGTATACGACTATAAAAAGCTCAAGAATAATAGTAACGCTATAATTCCTACACTTGGCTTTAATGCCGATGATGGTTTTAAACTAGGCGTTTCTGATACCTATAAATATTACGGATTTGCACGAAATCCTTTTACTTCACAACATACATTTTCTGCTGCTTATTATTTTGCAACAAATGGCTTCGAATTTACGTATAAAGGTGAGTTTTCCTACATTCTTGATAATTTGAACTTTGGTATGGACGTTCGGTTTAATAGCCCAAACTATGCAATTAACTTCTTTGGTTATGGAAATAGCACACCTAATTTTGAGGCTAACGAAGACGATGGGATTGATGTAAATTTAGATTATAATCGTGTAAAAATCAGAACCATTAAGGTAATGCCATCGCTTATTTGGCGAGGCGAATTGGGAGCTATTTTTAAGTTTGGTATTCTATTCGAAAGGAATCAAGTAGATCTAACTGCAGATCGCTTTCTCGACGATGTGATTAACCAAACAAATACATTAAATACAGACCTCAATGATGGTGACGTTTTCGATAACCAAGGATTTTATGGGGTCGATGCTGCATATCATTTTGAGAATAAAGATTATGTGGCGTTCCCAACGCTTGGATTTGAAGTAGCGATGCAGGCAGGTTATAAAAACAATGTAAATAATAGTAAAGGTTATGGTTATCTAATACCAGAACTCAGCTTAGACTATAGGCTTATACCAAGTGGGCAGCTTGTGCTAGCTACAGATTTGAGGGCCCACATTAACATTGGAGACGAATTTGAATTTTATCAAGGCGCAACTCTTGGTGCCAATACTGGTATGAGGGGTTACAGAAACGAGCGCTTTACTGGAAAAAGTTCTTTTGTTCAATCTACAGATCTTCGTTGGAACTTTGTAAACTTAAAAACCGGAATTCTCCCGGTTGGTTTAGGAATATTTGGCGGCGCCGATTATGGGCGTGTTTGGGTAGATGATTCTTTGGTGCTAGATCCGGCTTTTAACGCAGACGACTGGAACACCTCTTTTGGTGGTGGTGTCTTTTTAAATATGGCCGATCTTATGACAGCATATATAGCTGCTTTTAATAGTGACGATGGGGTGCTTATTTCTTTTAAGATGGGCTTTGGGTTTTAAATAAAATAAGCCTAAAAGACACTTATTGTTCTAGTTTTTGTAACATCATAACCGCATTGTTATTATTGGCATTAAGTGCTAGGGATTTTTTGTAATTTTTAATTGCTTCTTCATTTTTCCCAAGAGTCATTAGCGCTTCGGCATAGCTATCGTATGGATTATCTCTGTCTGGAAACACTTCTGTACTTAACTTAAAAACCTTGGCGGCATCTTTTGCATTTCCAGCATGTAACAAACGGTAACCAGCTATGATTAGCTCTACTTCGTCTATATAATACTCATCTAGGTCTTTATGTTCTTTATAAAAAGCAATTCCTTTGTCGATACCTTCTTTCTCGATAACCTGAGACATAAACTTGGCCGTTGGTATTTTAGGGAAATCGTAAGTGGTATCGTTTAATATCCCTGTAATGGCTGTTGTCATTGCATTTAGAAAAGCCCGACTCGTATTATTCAAAAATATTATAGACGAATCACTCTCTGGGATTCTTGTAAATAAAGCACAAAACCCTTGAAGCGACCCACTATGGCCAATAGTCTGAACCATAGCAGACGTATTGCCAATTGGTTTCTCTATTAATTCCCAGCCATAACCGTAATGTCCTCCATATCCAGGGTCCGAGATGTGTTTTGTAAATAATAAATCTACATATTCTTTTGGCAAAAGAGATTCGCTATTTAGGGCATGTTCTAAAATAAAGAGGTCTTCGACAGTTGAGTACATATTGCCCATTGCCATAATATTAGACATGTCGCTAAAATCGGCATTAAAGTACTCGCCAAAA
>QIIH01000493.1 GCA_003229235.1 Flavobacteriales bacterium
CACTCCCTTCGTGTTCTATATCTAACACACCATTAGCCGGAACATTAATATTTCCGAATATATCTAGCGTACCACCAGCATTGACAGTTACAGTTATTGTGGTGTCATCGATATCACAAGAACAGGCCGTGACATCACCATCTGTTGCAGTGTCAAAATCTTCCATAAAAGTTGCAATGGTACCTGCATTTGGAGTTACATCCCACGATCCTCCAGAGAATACAGACCCTGTACCTTCTATCGTTACGGTAACGTCAACAGTCGTTAACCCACCGGCTCCGTCATCTGCCGCAATAGTTACAATATTATCACCTAAATCTGCACAAGTAAAGGTAGTCTGGCTCAAGGAAAGTGTTACAGCATTACCACAATTATCTGCCAAGCCACCAATATCAGGTATAAAGGCTACAAAATCGTTTGTTGCAGACCAATTTGTGTTGTTTCTGCTAGGAGTTGCATAAAACTCTGTAGCTCCAACATTTTCTATCCCTTGTGTACGTGTACCACCATCGTTGGTGATATTGGTTCCGTGCATTTCGACAACTCCTGTACCTTCGAACAATTTAACTTGAAAGGTATTTTGAACGCCAGTTTCATCATTTGTCCAATGGCGAACATTGTCGTAATTAACAATAAACACGCGATCGGGAGCAGATCCTGTAGTGGCATAACTTATAGTCGATGTACCATCAGGTCTTAAATCGTCCCACATAGGAGCAATCATATTATTTGGTGTTGCGGCATTTCCTAAAGCAGTATTTTGCCATTGATCTAAACCTGAATTTGTAAAAGTTAAATATCCGTTAGAGGTAATATAAGCCGTTGTATATGTGTTTCCGAAAAAATCAAAACTAAAGCCCACTGGGACAGCTATTCCAGCGTCGTCACCTAAGGCAACTTCTGTGTCTACAGCAGTGATATCCATAGGTGCAAACGTTCCAGTTTGGTCTACCGAATAACCAGTGCCTAATGTTAAGTTACCAATTACATCTGGATTGACCAAGGTCGCAACTCCCCCTCCATCTAGAGTTAAGGTAACATCATTAACTACTAAAACAGGATCGCCATCGGTAACAGTAATAGTATCACTTGGTGTGGCAGGAGCGCCATCACAATCTGTAGTTGTATAAACAATTATATGAGTTCCGATTCCAGCAGCAGCTGGATCAAAATCGAAAGTACCGTCACCATTGTCGTTTACTCCAGATCCAGAGTATGTGCCTGCATTAAGTGAAGAAGCACCACTTAAAGTTTGAACTCCTTCTGTACTACAAAAAGTATCTGCAGAAACTGTAAATTGTGGAATTGGCCCTGTAAAGTCTTCAACTTCATCACCAACTCCGTTAGAGCCTTGACTTGCATTTAAACCTAAGCCTCTCTTAGCAAAAGCCGTCCAAATAATACATTGGTTGGCCCCTCCGTAAAGAGCTAAATCTGCCGCAAGTATTGCATCACGTCCGTCTTCCATTCCTGGACTACATGGGGTTAATTTTAAACCTTCTATTACAAGAGCAAGCGATCTAATATTTCCGGCATCGGATGCAGTACCTGTAAAATTATAAACATTTGTATCAAAACCGTGAGCATCTATCAGACCCCAAGTCATTTCCCAAAGCATTACTGCCCAAATAGAACCAACCCCGTGAGGAACTGCCACACTACCTGCATCTGCATATGAATGTAAATTAACAGCAGTATCTGTCGTATAAGGGAACTGACGAATTCCTCCACCAGCAGCACCTTGGTTTATCAACCAAGTACCTATCCCACGAGCGTCGTCACCAGCATCGCCAGATTCGATAGTTATCAAGTAACCGATATAGTCACTCCATCCTTCGCCCATCTGCTCGCCGTTACCTAAACAGCTTACATTTAAACGACCTCCTACTAAACGATTAGACACCCCATGACCAAACTCATGTGCAATTACACCATTGTCCAAATCGCCATCGCGATCTAAGGCAAAATCACAAATAAACATTTGCATTGTTGGATTAAAACCATCAGGTGGAGTACCAAAAAGTGCATTACAAATTCCGGTTTTCTGGCCTTCGCCTATAACAGAATCCGATCCACCAGGAGCTCCAGAATAATTCATTTCCTGAAAGTTTCCAGAGGCCTCGTCAAAGCCGTATTCAGATGTAATATCATGTAAAATGTTATTCCAATAGAACAAATTGGTAATTGCCGCGTCCTCATATGTTTCTGGATCACTTGCAATGTTTAATGGAAAATTAAAGTCTAAAGAACTTGCAGGGATAGGCCTTGCTCCTGTTGGAAAATCGAAGGCATCTACATTATTACCGCGCGTATCTGCAAATTCAGCACCGGCTACACCATTGGTATCGTGCCATCCAAAAGGCGAAGATGTCCCATCTAGATGTGGGCTACTTTGAATCGATCGCGTTCCATAATTTGGACTTTCAACTGGCCAAGCGTACACGTTGTAATCGTTTGGAGCTAATGGCGCAGTTATAGCAATGTCAATTTTTAAAGCTTCATAATTTTCTTTGATTGGCTTTTCTAACGGCCCAATAAAACCATCATCTCCATGATCGTGAGACAAATTACACTCAGCAATTAAATTGTATTTGCTTATAATTTCGCCAGAACTAGCATCTACTCTAAAAGTATACCAGTCTTCTGGTTTGTTAAGATCGTCTATAGACAACTCCCAAACTAACAAAATACCTTCTTTACCTTGGTACTGATATGCCAAACGTACAGGAATATTAACGCGAGAAATTCCACCAGTACTATAAACGAACGACTGTGGCTGGGCGTCTTTTGTTTCTACTAAAGAAATTGCAGAGCGTTTTTTATAACCCATTTTTTGAGATACACTCTCTATAGCTGCTAATGCATTGAGCGCTGGCGAACGGCCATTCTTAATTTGGTTGGATATATTGTTAACCAGCCTATTATTGTGCTTAACTACTTTACCGTTACTAGAAATATGAATACTAGATTCGGTTCCAATAACTGGAATTCCATCAATAACTTGCGTGTAAAAGATATGATTAGTACCAGAAGTACTGCTCGTATGTTGTGAAGTGATCACATAAGTCGCATCTTGAGCAGATAGGGATTTATTCTGAACTAAATCGTTTAATAATTGGTCAAGTTGCGCATTGTTTTGCTGTGCAAATCCTGTGCTCACTAAAAGCAGGAAAAACAATGGCATAATAAAAATTTTCCAAGTTTTAAATTGGAATAAAGTGTAGAAAGATGTCATGGTTACGTATTTTTTAATGATAGTTGGGGGGATAAAAGTGATTTGTTATCACCACCAAAATACATATTTTTAGCGATAAGACACAATATTTTGTCAAAATATCTAAAAAATAAGTTAACAGAATTAACTGATGATTAGGATATTATATGATGATTGACACATAGAAGCCGTCTTGACTTCATATATAAAGTTAAGTTTGTAATGTCATTACCCAAGGGTTTGTTTATTTTTATTATCTGAACTAAATTCTTAATGCACACGATAAAAACTCCTTTCGATTCTTGTCTCGAAGTCATTCTTACCGCCCATTCTAAGGAATTAGAAATCGCAGCTGCGCAAAAGTTAGCACAAATTTACGAGCAGCTTTTAAAGCAAATTGTAAAAGATGAGCGATATCAAGATACCAATCCTACGCATGTAGATGGAGGAGTTGCATTATCTTCTAGGCACGCATTAGATTGCCTTGAAGACCCACTCAGAACCGTTCGTTTTATTGCAGGATTATATTATGCTTTAAAAGATACTTTGGCGAGTATTAAACAACGCCCTTTGCAAATATTGTATGCGGGTTGTGGGCCTGGGGCGCCACTGCTACTTCCCTTCTTGCATGAATTTGATCCCGATGAGATTGAAGTTACACTCCTAGATTTAAACCCAACTTCGCTGCAATCTGCGAAGCAATTGGTTGATCACCTTGGTTTGGATGCTTATATAAGAGTTTACGAACTTACAGATGCGGTTACTTATGTACATCCAAAAGATTTAGGCCTCCATTTGGTTGTAAGTGAAACTATGGACAAAGGGTTAACGCGAGAACCACAAGTGCGAATTACACAAAATTTAGCTCAGCAACTGCATCCAAAAGGATTGTTTATTCCTGAGGCAATTTCGATTTTTGCAGAACACACATTTTACGGAAAAGAACCCTATTACGACATTTATAAAAAGTTACAAGACTTACCACCGCTTTACGATACTGCAGATAGAGAACATTTGTTTACCATCGACAAAACGGTACATAACGCTGCGCCCTATTCATTTGAATCAGAGCCACGCAAAGTACCAGAAGATTATAGCCTTACGCCAGATGTTGCGGTTTTTGCCGAAGTACAAATTTACAAAGAACGCGAGCTTAAAAAGGCTGAGTCACTTTTGAGTAATTCGGTTTGTATACTGTCTTTAAATAACGTCCATTCTGCTACCTATACACTTAAACATACAACCAAGGGCACACCAGAGTGGAAACTCATAGAAAATTAAATTATTGATTTAAGACCGTGACGGAAAAAGACCGAACAGTGCTATACACCAATTAATCGCTAAATAAGGCTGCATATTGTTAAATGATTGATTAATCCCAGTATTCCCTACGGTTATTGTGCCAGAATTTAGAGCTATGTCTGGCGAAGCTGGCGTAAAACCAAGGGTAGCTTACAAAAGAACGTCCATCTAACTGACCTGGGGCAGCTATACTTTCTCCAGCTGCAGGAATATTAGAAGTCGCATTGGTAGAATTTACATTAGCCGTGGCAACATGATTATGAGCAGGAAGATTATTAACGACTAAAGTTGTAGTTGGGGTTCCTAATCTTTGTCCTAAACTATAAGATGGTAAGCCAGGCCCTGTTCCGTAATGTATGGGTGCGCAACCTCTAAGGTCTGGCAACGCGAAGGTAGTTCTTCCATCACCTCCATAAGTTGTCCATTACATGATGCCCAATCACGTGGTGCAAAATTATAAGGAAAAGGCTGTATTTGTCCTATAAATGGTTCCATATTTATT
>QIIH01000484.1 GCA_003229235.1 Flavobacteriales bacterium
GATAACGAAACCGGAAAAACGACCAACATTAGCGAACGTGATTACTACTTTACAGAAAGCGAAGGCCACTTTCCAGAAAGGTTTACATTATTCTTTAAGAATCAAATATTAAATACCAATGATTCAGGATTAATGGATGAAACTATTAGCATGTATCCTAACCCTGGTCATGACATGATAACTATTCGTAACAGTAGTAACCAAGTTATTCAATCTATAATAATATTCGATCTTCAAGGAAGAAGAGTTAAGGCCATTCCGGTTAACAACTCAGAACTAGAAAATACCTTCTCGGTAAGTTTATTACCACAGGGAATTTATATGATCGAAGTAGAAGGAGAATCTTCGAATATCTTTAAACGATTAATCAAAAATTAATAGTCTTTAACCAACCAACTATTTTAAAAGGCCCCTTGATAATTCAAGGGGTTTTTTTACTGTAATCTTTTACCTACAACATAAATACACAATTGAACATAAGCATCGTTTAACTGTGTATTTCGTCGATTAAACGCATATTTTTTTACTAACTACGTCATTTTCAGACATTTTTTATTTATGTTTGTACAAGCAATATGTTCTAGAAGACCCCAAATCGACCAGAGCTTAATATTCTAACAAATGGAAAAAACTACTTTTGCCCCCCGCAAGGCGGTCTTATTGACTGCCCTATTGTGTAGCTTCTTTACTATTGAAAGTTTTGCACAAACACAAATCCATCAAGCAACTTTCGAATCAGGAACCGATGGATGGACATTATCTAGCGCAACACGCACCAATGATGCAACATATGCAGTTGAAAACAATTACAGTATTAGACTAAGAGAAAGCTCTAGTATTATGACATCCCCAGGTTTTAGCCTGTCTGCCTACGACAAAATTGACGTGTCATTTTATTTTTTTAATCGCGGTGTAGATACTGGCGAATCTTTTAGTGTTGAATACAGAGATAATTCGGCTGCCTCATGGACGGTAGTGGGAGCATTTTTAGGCGGTTCTGTAGCTAGCAGATCTGCCGATTTTCAAAATGGATTTCCTAATTTGGATTATGCAAAAACAGTAACCATATTTAAAACGGCTCATACTTTCCCTGCACCAGCTACTGGAGAATTTAGATTTACAATCAATTCAAGTAGTACTGATGACAGAGTCTACATTGATTATGTAACTATTACAGGAACTACTTACGACACCTCTATTAGTGAAGGTCCAGGTGGAATCACTTCTAACTTGGCACTTTGGCTTAGAGCAGATAAAGTTGATGGTAGTGGTGTTGGCACAAACGATACAGACCTTACTACATGGCAAGATGTTGGTCGTGGTGATGATGCCGGAACAGTAATTGCTGCTCAAGCCCCTCGTTACAAAAATAATGCTACAGACAATATTAACTTCAACCCAGTTATCGATTTTGATAACGACAATACCTCCTCTTCGAGTGATATGGAGTACTTAAGTACTAGAGAAGAAATGAACGGAACGGGAGGATTTTACAGTCACGATATGTATATGGTAGTGATTCCAGATCAGGCTATTACAACTTCGATGATTCCCTTGGACACATTTACAAGTACAGATTTTGTTGGAGCCAATACGTACACAGAAGATGTAACCGGATTTGGATATGGCGCATATTCGGTACGATTTACCAATGAAACTTTTGCATATTGTATAGGTCCTTCCAATACAGGTGGTACCATTGGGTATGGCAAAGGGGATACCACTAACTCGGTAGAGCTTAACCAAATAAGTATTATTAATGCACGTCATAATTCTACAAGCTCTCCTACAGGTGAGAATGTTTATTTGAACGCTATCGAAATTGGCGATACAGAGATAAACGCTAGTGATTTTTCAGTTATTTCGAACAGTCGTTTCTGGCTAGGAAGATCTCAATACTGGGATGGTAGTTTTGGTGGACGTATTGCAGAAGTAATTACTTATTCTGCCACTAACACTGATGTCACTACTAGTGATAACAGAAACAGAATTCAGTCGTACTTGGCTGTTAAATACGGTATTACTTTAGGTGTTAACGGTACATCTCAAGATTATGTAGATTCTAGTGGAAACCTTATTTGGGATCAATCTACCAATGTAGGCTTTAACAGAGATATTGCAGGTATCGGGCGTAGTGACGGAGCTGGTTTAATGCAAAAACAGTCTAAATCTGTAAATGACGACACTATGGTAACCATGGCTGTTAGAGACATTGCTACCACCAATAACCTAAACGCGAACACTATCGGAACCGACGAAGTTTATCTTATGTGGGGGAATGATAACGGGAGCCTAGCTGCCGCCGCTCCCATTATCGTTGATATGAGCTTTAGTACGCCTGGACTTGTTACCAATGTTGATTTTACCTCAATTAGCAGGACTTGGAAAGTAGTAGAGTCTGGAGGTAATATGCCTACCGTCGAAGTATCGGTGCCAGAGATAAGTCTATCTGCTACGCTAACACCACCGGGTTCGTATTTGATGTTTATTTCAAGTACACCGTCCTTTAGTCCTACTTCTGAATACAGAATTATGACACTAAACGGCGCAAACTTAGAAGCATCATTCGATTTTACCGGCACACAATATATCACTTTTGGATATGCCCCAGAATACACCTATATACGCTCTGTTACCTTTGACGGTGCCGTAGACTATATGGATTCTGGTGATGTTTTAGACCTAACTGGCGACTTTACTATTTCTGCCTGGGTTAAAAGAGATGCTGGAGCAGTTACCAGAGATATTATCTCAAAAAGAGATGCAGGCCCTTACACTACAGGATATACCTTAAGAATCGATGGTTCTGGACGTCCTCAGATGCTTTGGAAAAATTCTTTAGGAGTTACCCAAACAATAACGGGATCTACTCCTTTACCTGAAAACAAATGGCATCAAATCGCTGTGGTATATGACGATTCTGATGCGTTATTATATGTAGATGGAGTATTGGATGTAGGTCCGATTGCTTTAGATACACCTGTTGGTAACTCAGAGAGCTTTTTAATTGGAGCTGCCGATAACGGAACAGCTAATTTTTGGGCTGGTACTATAGACGAGGTTCGTGTATGGAATACCGGATTAACCGCCGGTGAAATTCGCTTTATCATGAACCAAGAATTACTTGAGCATTCAGATGGTAGTGTAACTGGTAATATTTTACCACAGAGTATTTCAAACAACGAAATAAGTAGTATCGATTGGACTGCCAATTTACAAGCATACTATCCTATGACAACTTACACGTTTACCAACGTAAATGATGAGTCTGACAATGGTTACACCTCTGCTATTAGAAACTTGGATACTGTCGACGAGCAGACTGCCCCATTACCTTATGTCTCTATAGATAATACAGGATGGGATACGGCTGGAACATGGGAAAACAACACACTTCTTGATTTACCTAGAGCGGTATCTATTGTAGATGCTGGACAAACTATCGATTGGAATATTGTAAGAACCAATCACGATATCGATGTTTCTCTTAATACAACTGTATTAGGACTAATGATCGAAAGCAACCAAATTAATGTAGATAACGACAATAAACTTGAAGTTACTCACTATTTAGAGCTTGACGGATCTATCGATCTTGTTGGAGAATCTCAATTGGTACAAGGGCTAATGGGAGATTTAGAGCCTACAAGTTCTGGATATCTTGAAAAAGATCAAGGCGGTACAGCAGATACCTATACATATAACTATTGGTCTTCGCCCGTAAGTAATCCAAATATGACTACAGTAAATCAAGGTTTCACACTTGAGAACATGTTACATGATGGCTCAAGTACGGCTGTATCCTTACCAATTAATTGGGTGGGAGGATATAATGGTTCTTCTGGTGTACCTGGAGTGACTGCAATTTCTTTGGCAGGATACTGGATATTTAAATTCGATAATCATCCTATTGGAGATTATAGTTCTTGGCAGACTGTTGGGCCATATAATGCACTTTTCCCTGGTCAAGGTTATACTATGAAAGGCCCAGGAACAGGTGGAGTATTTGATACTCAAAACTATACCTTTATTGGAAAACCGAACAACGATCAAACATCATATCAAATTAGTCACAATGTATTTACCGGCAATAATTATTTAGTTGGTAATCCCTTTCCTTCTGCCTTAGATGCCGAAGATTTTATAGGAGACAACCCGCATTTAGATGGAGCCTTGTATTTCTGGGAACATTGGGGCGGTGGATCTCACATACTTGGAGAATACCAAGGAGGATATGCAATTTATAGTATGTCTGGAGGAGTTCCAGCTATGAGTCACCCAGACGTGAGTGCTGCAGGTGGTGATGGCACGAAAACTCCAGGACGTTATGTAGCGCCAGGACAAGGATTCTTTGTTGCCGCAGATTCAGACGGAGATATTCAGTTTAACAACAGTCAACGAAACTTTGTAAGGTTGGGTGCTAGCTCTGTATTTATGTTTACAGAAGAGTACACACCAACAACAAGTGCTCCTACTACAGACGAAGATACTGGATTTGAAGAGCCAGACGATACTCAATTTGACGCTCCAGATCTAAGAACTAAATTCAGAATTGGATTTGATGCTCCAAATTTAATGCACAGACAGTTGTTGTTAACTTTCGACGACGACACTACCTTAGGTCATGATCACAGTTATGACGCAAAAGTGTTTGGTGATCAGATTCATGATATGAACTGGATTATTGGAGAAAATAAATATATCATTCAAGGTATACCTACTGTTACAACTGATACTAGTGTAGTATTACCACTTTCAATAAAAGTGAGTGAAGCTGGTGAGATTATTGTGGGTATGGATGACATGGAGAACATGACAGAAAAATTAATCCCATACTTCCACGATAAGCTTTATGATGTGTATATCGACTTAAGAGAAAAGAGTTATTCTGGAATTATCGACGAAGGTGTTTATGACGACAGATTTGAGCTTGTACTCAGAAAAAC
>QIIH01000103.1 GCA_003229235.1 Flavobacteriales bacterium
GAAGGTTTAGACAACGACGAAGGGCATTAATAATAGAATAAAGAGATACTTATAACTATGTATACACTACCTAAAAAACTAAAAATTTTCGCGATAATCTGTATGGTACTTGGTGCCATTGGAGTGTCGGCTGGGTTTTTATCAGTTCCTGAGTCGGTAGAGGAGTTAAAAGAACAGATGGCAAGTCAAGACGACGGTCATGGTGGTGGTCATGTAGCCGATGCTACACCTAGTGAAGGTCATGGAGATGGAGCCACTGGAGACGAAGCTCACGATGATGATGCTCATTACGAACATGTGTTTGGTCAATTGCAAAACCGTCCTTGGTCTGCGATTTACATTGCATGTTTCTTTTTTATGATGATAGCCCTTGGGACCTTGGCATTTTATGCAATTCAGTATGCAGCCCAAGCGGGTTGGTCGCCAGCACTGTTTAGAGTGATGGAAGGAATCACCGCATATTTGCCAGTAGGAACCATTTTACTGTTTCTGTTGTTAGTGCTTTCTGCTACAGGTGTGAATCATATCTTTCATTGGATGGATCCAGAACTAGTCGATCCAAACAGCGAAAATTACGACAAGATAATCGCAAATAAATCGGGCTTTCTAAATGTACCTTTCTTTTTGGTTAGAGCTGCCATCTTTATGTTGGGCTGGAATCTATATCGTTGGATTTCCCGCAAATATTCTATCAAATTAGACGAGACGAACGATCAATCATATTTTAAAAAATTGTTTAAATTCTCTGCTGTATTCTTAGTATTCTTTATTGTAACAGAATCTATGATGTCTTGGGACTGGATTATGAGTTTAGATCCTCACTGGTTCTCAACATTATTTGGTTGGTATATTTTTGCAGGGATGATGGTTTGTGCCTTTACCGTAATCGGAATGGTTACAATGTATTTAAAATCTAAGGGACATCTAGAATTTGTAAACGATAGTCATATCCATGATATGGCAAAGTGGATGTTTGCCTTTAGTATTTTTTGGACCTACCTATGGTTCTCACAATTTATGTTAATCTGGTATGCAAACATTCCAGAAGAGGTAACGTACTTTGTAACCCGTATCGAAGACTACAATATTTTATTCTTCGGAATGGTTGCAATGAACTTTATATTCCCAATACTCATATTGATGAATAGTGATTACAAAAGAATTAATTTATTTGTAATCATGGCGGGAATAGTAATTTTGGCAGGACATTATGTTGACGTATTTGTTATGGTAATGCCAGCGACCGTAGGAACATCTTGGTATATTGGTATGCCAGAAATTGGAGCTATGTTGTTCTTCTTTGGATTGTTTATTTATGTAGTGTTTAATGCACTATCTAAAGCGCCGTTAAAGGTTAAAAACAACCCATTTATGAAGGAGAGTGAGCATTTTCATTATTAATAATTAGAAGTTTAAAAGTAGAGCTATAACGATGACCGCATTTTTAACTTTAGTAGTAATCATTCTTTTTGCTGTTAGTGTTTGGCAGATGAACAAGATATTTGTTATGTCTCGTCCAAAAGACACAGAGGATGCTCAAATAGCAAACGACAAAGACAACAAGGTTAACGGATACCTTATGCTAGGTTTTGTAATCTTTATCTATGTCCTTTCATTTATGTCATTCTATCTTTGGTGGGATGTTTTACTACCTGAAGCTGCTTCTGAGCACGGGGTAGAAATAGATCAACTATGGTTGATTTCGATGATACTGATTTTTGTCGTCGGGATTTTTACCCAATGGTTATTGCATTACTTCGCATTTAAGTATGCAGGCAAAAAGGGGCAACGCGCCACTTTTTATGCAGATAACGACAAATTAGAATTTATCTGGACAATTGTCCCCGTGATTGTATTGGCTGGACTTATCATATATGGTTTGTTCACCTGGTCCGACATCATGAATGTAGATATCGAGAACGACGACCCGATGGTTATCGAGTTGTACGCCTTTCAGTTCGATTGGAGAGCACGTTATTCTGGCGCAGATAATACCCTAGGTGATGCCAATGTGCGTTTAATCGAAGGGGTAAATCAATTAGGAATAGACGAGTCTGACCCTGATGCGCAAGACGATGTTATTGTAAGCGAATTACACTTGCCAATTGGGCGTAAGATCTTGTTCAAAATGCGCTCACAAGATGTGTTGCACTCGGCTTATATGCCACACTTTAGAGCACAGATGAACTTAGTTCCTGGTATGGTAACTCAGTTTGCCTTTACACCAATATTGACCACAGAGCAGATGCGTCAAAACGACGAGATGGTTGCTAAAGTGGCTCGTATTAACAAAATAAGAAACAAAAAGAACATTGCACTTGCCGCCGCTGGCGAAGAGTTGCTAGATCTTTACGAATTTGATTATTTATTGCTTTGTAACAAGATTTGTGGAAACACACACTACAATATGCAGATGAAGATTATTGTAGAAACAGAAGAGGAGTTTCAAAAGTGGTTAGCCACTCAGAAGGACTTTGCCACAACTATGAAAAACTAATAAGAACTATTTAGATATGTCAGCAGAAGGATACGAACACCCAGTAGATCACGACGATCACGGACATCATCACAAAGAAACTTTCATTACTAAATATATATTTAGTCAGGACCATAAGATGATTTCTAAGCAATACCTTATTACGGGTTTGTTTATGGGTATCATTGGAATTGCAATGTCTTTATTGATTAGACTTCAATTAGCTTGGCCTGATAAAGAATTTACAATTTACGAAATCTTACTTGGTAAGTGGGGAGAAGATGGTATCATGGACCCTAGTGTTTATCTAGCTTTGGTTACCATTCACGGTACTATAATGGTCTTCTTTGTATTAACAGCAGGACTGAGTGGTACTTTTAGTAACTTACTTATTCCATTACAGATTGGAGCTCGAGATATGGCTTCTGGATTCTTAAACATGATTTCTTACTGGCTGTTTTTCGTGTCTAGTATTATTATGTTATTGTCGTTGTTTGTAGAGGCTGGACCAGCTTCTGCTGGTTGGACAGTTTATCCTCCACTTAGCGCTTTGCCACAAGCGATGCCAGGTTCTGGTACAGGGATGACGCTATGGCTAGTATCGATGGCTATATTTATTGCTTCGTCGCTATTAGGCTCGTTAAATTATATTGTTACAGTTATTAACCTGCGTACCAAGGGGATGTCGATGACACGTCTTCCACTAACGATTTGGACATTTTTTGTAACGGCTATTATCGGGGTGGTATCGTTCCCAGTTTTATTATCTGCGGCATTAATGCTGATCATGGATCGTAGTTTCGGAACATCGTTCTTCCTTTCAGACATATATATAGCAGGAGAAGTACTGCACAATCAAGGGGGGTCACCAGTATTATTTGAACACTTATTCTGGTTCTTAGGACATCCAGAAGTTTATATTGTACTATTACCAGCGCTCGGAATTACTTCAGAAGTTATAGCAACAAACTCTCGAAAACCGATTTTTGGTTATCGCGCGATGGTTGCTTCTATCTTAGCAATTGCGTTTTTATCGACTATTGTATGGGGTCACCATATGTTTATCTCAGGAATGAATCCATTCCTAGGTTCGGTATTTACCTTTACAACTTTATTGATTGCAATTCCATCGGCAGTAAAAGCCTTTAACTATATAACAACACTCTGGAAAGGTAATCTCCAGCTAAATCCGGCAATGCTTTTCTCGATTGGTTTGGTATCTACCTTTATAACTGGAGGTCTAACAGGTATTATTTTAGGAGATAGTGCCTTAGATATTAACGTTCACGATACTTACTTTGTAGTTGCTCACTTTCACTTAGTAATGGGTATATCTGCTTTGTATGGTTTATTTGCAGGAGTCTATCATTGGTTCCCAAAAATGTTCCAAGGTAGAATGATGAACAAAAACTTAGGTTATGTCCATTTCTGGATTACCGCTATTGGTGCTTATGGGGTATTTTTCCCAATGCACTTTATTGGTATGGCAGGATTACCTAGGCGTTATTACACCAACTCGGCCTTTCCATACTTTGATGATTTGAGTGATGTAAATGTTGTTATTACCATTTTCGCCTTAATAACTGGAGTTGCTCAATTGGTATTCTTATACAACTTTATTTCGTCAATGTTCTATGGTAAAAAAGGACCTAAAAACCCTTGGAAATCTACCACTTTAGAATGGACAGCAGAGGTTAAGCATATTCATGGTAACTGGGACGGACCAATTCCGCACGTACATCGTTGGGCGTATGACTACAGTAAATTGAACAAAGACGAGTCCGATTACGTAATACCAGATCAAGACTTTATTCCACAACATATTCCGCTTCAGGACAATGAAGAAGAAATGAATCATTAGGTTGTTATAAGTGACTAGACAAAGAGTTTAATAGAAGCCTCTTCCCTTTATCGGAAGGGGTTTTTATTTTATTACTTGAATCTACCTTAGAATTTCCTTTGGATTTGATTAATTCTTCCCAATTTTTGCCATATTTTCTTAAATTTACTAGTTAGTCTTTAAAAAATCTGACTTCGAATTGAATAAAAACACATCTAAACTGTAAACAGATCTTAGGCCTAACTCAGGTTAAAAGCTTTACAGACTACGGTATGAGCTATATATTTGGGTATTCAAGCCTCTGGAATAAGACGTTAACTACATTAAAAAAAAGCAAATAAGGATCTGTTAAAGTGTGGGTCTATTATAAGTAGAGCCAGTAAGTAACCTTTAAATTAATAGATCTAAAACGAGGTGCAAATACATCGTCTGTGTAGTAATTATCGTTGTAAACTAAGAACAAGTCTGATAAGGGAGCAAAGCGCCATTGTAAACGCGAATTGATTCCTACATTTGCAGATTGAGAGTTGTATTGTATCAAGGTCGACCAAAACAGCTTCTTGCTAAAAGTTACATCTACTCTAGGGC
>QIIH01000473.1 GCA_003229235.1 Flavobacteriales bacterium
CGTAATCCTTGCTCCTTTGCCTGTTTAAGACTCGCTAACAAAATTTGATTCCCCGTATCGCCAGTTTTAAAATTACTGGTTAAAATATCCTGTAGCAGGTTTCCCTTAGCAAAAGCATCGGCTAGAAAAACTGGCACTTGTTTTTCGTCTTTATGCAACACATAGGCATGTTGTTGGCAATCTGTGTTAAGATTTAAATAGGTGATTCCGAAGTCACAATGCAGCAAATCCCCTGCCTGAATAATCTTAGATTTATCTCCTTTTGTAAAACTATAGATATGGCTTTTAAGCTCCTCATCTGTACGCTGAATATCGATTGTAGGATGAAACCAAGTCTCTAACCCTAGGTCGGTTACTTTTTGGCGCAACCACCATACCACATCGTCTGTTGTGGTTGTCCCTGGCGTAATCACTTTGCTAGAAAAGGCCTCATCGATAATATCATGTGTAGTTTGTACTAGCCCCTCAAAAAGATCCATCTCTAATTGAGTGCGAGTTTCTATCCATGCAATGGCCAAGTTTTGAGCAGATACCAGCTTTTTTTCTTGTGCTGCAGGCAATGCCTCTAAAAGAGCTTCGTAATCTGTTTTAACAATCCCGTCTGCTATTCCGAAGGAGTTGGAGTAATTAATCCCAATTTTTTCTGGACTACGAGCCTCTATAATCTTAACTAACGCCTTCCATTGATCTGGTTCTTTTTCTTTATCCCAAGCAGAGGTGATATTTTTGCCAACATCATAACGAGCCACAGCTAATTTTTCTATGGTATTATTTGCTTTATCTCTATAAAAAACTAAAATCGTTCGGCGACGTGCATTGAGCCAAGTTGCAGGCAACATAGTTCGCATTACCGGGTCTTCGTTATACTCACGAGAAATAACCAACCACATATCTATCTCTGTGCGATCCATTAGGGCCGGTAAAAGGTTGTTAAAACGATCTGCCTGAACAGAATCATTAAGAGTTGCACGCTCACGCTCCGACAAAACTTGAGCAGAACAAACGACAGTTACTAAAAGACAGATTAAAAGAGAAATTTTACGCATATCGTGGCATTTTATCTTAAAAATTATCCGCCGCCCTTTTTATGCTTTGGAATAGAATCGTTGAATTTGTTTTTAGGTCGCTGCTGCAATACCTCTTTAAAGTTCTTGTCTACGACTTCTTCTGTTATTATATAGGCATCAATTCGATCTAATGCTCGTAACACTTCCGGGTGCATTTTTAC
The DNA here is from genome assembly GCA_003229235.1 of Flavobacteriales bacterium. GTDB lineage: Bacteria > Bacteroidota > Bacteroidia > Flavobacteriales > Flavobacteriaceae > Gilvibacter. The sequence goes on from QIIH01000473.1 coordinate 1,229, forward strand.
CATAGCCTCTTGATATCTAACTGCTGGAATACTCAGTATGCGCGCCAAAGGAGGCTCGACTGTACCCCATTTTTTAAAATCGTATTGAGGGTATTTTTGCAGTATATAATCTATCGTATCGTTATGTTTTTCGATGAGTTTCATTAATCTTACAGGGTTATTTACGTCCCCTCTTAAAATTGCCTTCACCTCGTCATAACTAATTTTGTGAGGCATCATAATCGCCTCCACAGCAAAACCTCGCTTTTCTATTTTATCAAAAATATAGCGGGGTAATTTATCAATTGATACTACTGTATTTAATATAGCAGACATCTCTGAAGTATTGTCTTGACTGGCTTTTTTAAATTTCCAGTCTTTTAATACTTTGTGTGCAATATAATAGTCTTTAGAATTAATAATATTTACAAAAACCGGCTGAATCTTACGGCTATAATCTCTATGCGATACCTCAATTATGGTCTCGTAGATTTCCCAAGTACTGAGCATGCCCGAGTTTTCGAAGTAGCCTCCGTCTAAATATGCGCCTTTGGTAGGGATTACCGCAGTTGGGCTAAACAGCGGAAAGCGATTCGTTGTAGATACTGCCCCAAAGTAACTTAAACTCATGGGGCTCGTTTTTTTGCCAAATTCGAATCTGGTAATATTATCTGCCGCGGGAAAGGTTAAATCGTCAAAAATCACAGTAGCAGCAACACCTTGTCTACCAATGGTCGAGGTGGTATTCATGATTAGCAATGGGAATTTTCCCTTCGCCTTTTTATACATTTCTCGCCAATAATCAGAATAGGTTACTTTGTTGTATCGATCTTTTAATCCAGTATGGTACGCGTGACTCTGCATGCTTTTAAACGATCGATCTGTGCCTTGATATTTAAATGGTAAGTATTCTCTAAACAAATCCTTTCCCATCAAGTATACCAATTCGTTTGAAAGTACATTAGAGGTGCCAATATTAAAGATGGCTCTTTCTCGTGCTTCTCTGCCTTCAATCTCTCTAACTAAAGAAGCATAATTTGCGATACCTACTGCGCCGCCAGAAACTCCTGACATCACCATAGTATTATTGATAAAGCCGTCGTTGGTTTTTTTATCTAACTCGTTAAAGAGTAACAAATTCCAAAGGTTAGCCTTTAAACCGCCACCATATGATCCCACAAAAAAGTAGTTTTCTTTATTTCCTGTTTGATTGTCGGCAGTGCGTTCACTAAAATAAGTATCTGCCGTCATGGGCTTTTCCTTCAAAGGCAAAAGACTTAACTGATGTAAATCGTTATCTAAGGTGGTGCTAAAAACAGCCCAACCAATAATCATAAGAATTAATACAGGAACTCCGAACTTGTAAAACTCTTTAGTTTTAGTATTCCCAGTATTGCTTCTATGGTAATACAATACATGCTTAAAAAGAATAATCAATGCCGAATAAAAGAAAATAATATACAGTAAGATAATCACTATAGGGTTGAGCATAGCAGAGACTGTAAAACTAAAGTTTGCCAAAACCAATACAACAAAAGAAGATATCCCAGTAACCTGCATTAAGGTTAAATAACGAATGTTGTCGCTCAATTTGGCAAAAAGATCTAAATACCAGCGCTCCCCTCTTGAGCGATTACTATCGTATTTGTCAAACATATCTAGCATTTGGGTGCTAAACATATCTTTGTTATAATCCATTAATGCCTTAGAATAAAATACATACTTAAAATAGGTTCTAGTAATCTTAAAATAGATGTATAAAAACATTTGAAACCCTAAATTAAATAGCACCAAGAGTACAGACACTCTATTCCAGCCACTAACCCAAGCTACTGCCGCGCTTAACAAAACCAATACTATGCACAGCACAAAATACCGAGTAAAACCTTTTACATATTTTACGATATAAGTAATTACTTCTATCCGTTCTTCATCGGTACTGGAAGGACTCGTTAGTATATGCTTCCAATAGTTGTACTCTTGCCCTTTGGCATTGTAAATAAGTAATGTTATAACAAAAAGAAGCAAAGTGATTCTAGCTGGATATATTTCGGCTTCAAAATAGCGTGCTGCTGTAGTTAAAAAGATATGGAACACTGCGATGTATAAGAGAATTCCTAAACTCCTTCTGAGGCCCTTTACACGTGCGTTACCAAAGCTTTTAACGTTGTTTTTATGTGCTACTCCAGTATTGTAATAAATAATCCCGAGCCCTAAAAAATTAGTCTTCCTACTTACCATCTCAAGCTCTACATTGCGGTTGGTTCCGTATAACCAAATATCTACATAGACTGGAAAATGACTTATCATTAAGGCCAAAAAAGTAAGCAGTAAAAACAGTGACACAATATTTATAGGATGGTAAAACAAATCGACAATTAAGGTTCCGCCCTGCGGCATAGCCGTTAATAACATATATATGATAACGATAAAAACAATGCTTAAAATTGACGTTTGTATAAATCGATAAATGGATCTAAAGTCTGTAATAACATGCTTCTTTAAAATCCAATACATAAAAAAGCCTATGCACAAAGCATACAGCACTTGTTTGATAGTACTAATTAACCACAAATAAGAGTTCCAGTAGAACAAATAACCAATGCCTTCAAGACAATCAAAAATATAAGCAAAAATGGCGCAGAATATAAAGATCTGTAACATGGTTAACTTATATTTTTTAACGGCAATAGCGTGTTCGTTGGTCTTCATGACGATGTATCCTATTATCATCAGGAAAAAGAATGCCCAAACAAAATCAATAATAAAATAGGCCCGATACCAGCCTACTTTGCCGTTTTCTTGTATATACTTGGTTACCTCGGCAAAATTGTCAAAATTGTCGTGCTGCGGAATAGCTATATAGTCGTTAATTCTAAAAAAAGAAATGCAGATAATCAAGAGGGCTGTTAAAAATGCCCAAACTAATACTAAGGGTGTAACCCCTTTGGTGAACCACTTTATCATAATACGCAGTTTTAGTTATAAAGCGGGGAGAAGATTCCTGCGAAGAATCCTTACCCAAGGTACAAAAAAATACGCAGGTTACTTTAAATCCAACTTTAAAACCGTTTGAGAATTGCCCTCACCAAGCAGGGAAATCACCTTAATCTGTTCACTTTGATGGGCTTTGCCAAAGTTGTTAATAGTCGTAATTTTTAAAAAGGTTGGCTTGGAAGCGTCGCCACCATTTTTTCCGCTATAGGTAAGGTTAAACAACCATTCTCCGGTATCAGAAGATGTCATAAAATACTCTTCAAGCCCGTAACCCAATGCCTGTTCTTGCCGCATTCTGTCCCCTTCCGCTTGCGGAGTATGAGACCAGGTAAAAAAACGCTTTTGTGGATTAACTATTTGTAATTCAAATAGCGCATCAAAGTCGCTCCACTCAAAAACCACCCGAGTACTATACGTTATATTGTTTAAATAAAAAGAATCAGCCTCATCGCTCTTAATGCTTCCCTTATTTAAAGCTAGCAAGTTTTTATATTCATTTACCATGGTTTTTTGGAGCGTTCCGAAGTCACTTACCTGCGGAATAGCATTTTTCTCAAAGGCCCTATAAATACTAAATGCTTGATTAAGCTGCCCGTTACGCACGTAGGCCAATGCCAAATTACGATGTGATTGTGCATTAGAAGGGTTAATGTTTCTAATACGCTCGTAAGTCTCGACAGCTTGCTGGTTTAATCCGA
>QIIH01000159.1 GCA_003229235.1 Flavobacteriales bacterium
GATGTTGCACAAATGAAAGAATACGATATTCCGCAATTAGATGCCGTGATTGTCGATTTATACCCTTTCGAAAAAACAGTCGCTTCTGGTGCCAATGAACAGGATATTATTGAGAAGATCGATATTGGTGGAATTTCGTTAATACGAGCTGCAGCCAAAAATTTTGCCGACACCATTTGTGTTTCTTCTATGCAAGATTACGGTGAGTTTTTAGACATTATCACGTCTCAAAATGGTGCCACTACCCTAGCCCAACGCAAACATTTTGCAGCGAAATCGTTTAATGTTTCGTCTCATTACGATACTGCTATTTTCAATTACTTTAACAGTGATCATGCGATTGCAAGTTTAAAAGTGAGTGAAACCAATGGCAAAGTATTGCGATACGGAGAAAACCCACATCAACGTGGTTTCTTTTTTGGAGATTTTGACGCTATGTTCGATAAGCATCATGGTAAAGAACTTAGTTATAACAACTTATTAGACGTAGATGCAGCTGTTAGTCTTTTATCCGAATTTTGGGAAGATGCCCCAACTTTTGCAATCTTAAAGCATAACAATGCCTGCGGAATTGCACAACGTGAAAATTTGGTCGACGCATATAGAGCTGCATTGGCAGGTGATCCAGTTTCTGCTTTTGGCGGGGTTCTAATTTGTAATACAACCATCGACGCCGAGACAGCAGAAGAGATTCACAAGCTTTTTTGTGAAGTAGTTATTGCTCCTGCATATCAAGATGATGCCCTCGAAATATTAAAAGGTAAAAAAAATCGCATCATACTTACTATCAAGAGTTTAGAAACCAATCAAACTACGGTTCGCTCTTGTTTAAACGGAGCCTTGGTTCAAGATAGAGACGCTAAAACCGATGCATTAGAAGATTTAACATACGTAACCAACAATAAACCATCAAATAATGAGTTAGAGGATTTGATCTTTGCTGCTAAAGTTTGTAAACATACTAAGAGCAATACCATTGTTCTGGCAAAAAACAAACAACTGTGTGCGAGTGGTACGGGACAGACCTCTCGAGTAGACGCATTAACGCAAGCAATTGATAAAGCAAATTCTTTTTCATTTGATCTAAACGGAGCGGTGTTAGCAAGTGATGCTTTCTTTCCGTTTCCAGATTGTGTAGAAATTGCTCACAACGCTGGAATCAATGCTGTAATTCAGCCTGGAGGATCTATAAAGGATCAACTGAGCACCGATTATTGCAACGAAAATTCGATGTCCATGGTATTTACTGGAACACGCCACTTTAAACATTAATTTTTGTTACTTTTGTGTAACGCTCACAATCAACCAATTAACAACTTAGCACCAGAGGCATATATATGGGATTTTTTGACTTCTTAACAGAGGAAATCGCTATCGATTTAGGCACAGCCAACACACTTATTATTCACAACGATAAGGTAGTGGTTGATGCACCTTCTATTGTTGCAAGAGATCGCTCTACAGGCAAAATAATTGCAGTGGGGAGAGAGGCCAATATGATGCAGGGTAAAACCCACGAAAACATCAAGACAATTCGCCCTTTAAAAGATGGCGTAATTGCAGATTTTGATGCCAGTGAAAAGATGATCAATATGTTCATCAAGGACATTCCAGCTTTAAAAAAGAGATTGTTTACGCCTTCACTTCGAATGGTTATTTGTATCCCTAGTGGGATTACAGAAGTAGAGATGCGGGCGGTAAAAGAGAGTGCAGAGCGTGTTAATGGGAAAGAAGTCTACTTAATTCACGAGCCAATGGCAGCAGCTATTGGTATAGGGATTGATATAATGCAACCTAAAGGAAACATGATTGTGGATATAGGTGGTGGTACTACAGAGATTGCAGTGATCGCCCTTGGCGGAATTGTTTGCGACAAATCTGTTAAAATCGCTGGCGACGGATTTACCAACGATATTATCTACTATATGCGCACCCAACACAATTTATACATTGGGGAACGCACAGCAGAGAAAATTAAAATACAAGTAGGAGCTGCTATAGAAGATTTAGAGCTTCCACCGGATGATATGGCAGTACAAGGACGAGATTTGCTAACGGGAAAACCAAAACAAATTCAGACTTCATATCGAGAAATTGCCAAAGCCCTAGACAAGTCTATTTTGCGAATAGAGGATGCCGTTATGGAAACATTATCGCAAACTCCACCAGAATTAGCTGCCGACATTTATAATACTGGTATTTATTTAGCGGGAGGAGGATCTATGCTTCGGGGGCTAGACAAACGATTATCTCAAAAAACCGACCTGCCAGTATATATTGCAGAAGACCCCTTACGTGCTGTCGTTCGTGGAACAGGTATCTGCCTTAAAAACTTAAGCCGATTCAAAAGTGTGCTGATTAAATAAAGAGCAATCGCCCCATGCAACAGTTATTCAATTTCTTTATACGAAATAAACATTTTCTGTTGTTTTGCCTTTTAATGCTCCTTTCTCTTACCCTTACCTTTCAATCTCGTAGTTATCATTCTGGAAAGTACGTTAGTGCCGCTAACTTTGTAAGTGGAGGACTTTATAATTGGAGTTCTGGCATTTCTGACTATTTATCGCTCAAAGACGAGAACGAAATTCTCACCAACGAGAATGCCAAATTGAGAGAGAAAGCGAATGCCACCTCAAAAGAGTTTTTAGAATGGCGTGCAAAAAATAGTACGGTAGCTCAGATACAATACACCTATAGACCTGCCAAGGTTATTCACAATTCGTATACCAAGAGCAAAAACAATCTCACTATCAAAGGTGGAACATCACTAGGCATTACGCCAGAAATGGGGGTTATAACTTCTAACGGGATTGTTGGCATTGTTCAAAATGTTACGAGCAATTATTCAACCGTTATATCGATACTTAATACTAACTCCAAGATTAATGCAAAATTCTTAAAATCCGATCACTTCGGAACTTTAGAGTGGGATACCCGTGAGCCTAATGTGGTTCAGCTAGTAGATGTGCCTAGATTGGCTCCAGTTGCGGTAGGCGATACCATTGTAACAGGTGGGCGTTCTACTATTTTTCCTGAAGGAATAGGCATTGGTAAAGTTACCTCTTTCTATATGGACACTAGTGGCAACTACTTTGTGGTTCAGGTACTCCTTTTTAACGACATGACCAGTCTTGGCCATGTTTATATCATAGAAAACATCCATAAAAAAGAGATTATAAATTTAGAAATAGAGGCGGCTGCCGATGAGTAATGATATCCTAAAAAATGGCCTGCGATTTTTATTCTTAGTAGCGCTTCAAGTCTTTTTAATAAACAATATTGAGTTGTTTGGTTACGTGACGCCCTACGTTTATGTGATTTTTATTTTACTATATCCAATTAACAGTAATAGAGAATTGTTTTTGGCCCTCTGTTTTGTTCTTGGTTTTACCGTCGACATATTCGAAAACTCTGGCGGCATACACGCTGCCGCATGCCTCTGCATGGGTTATTTAAGGCCTTTGGCGCTAAAAACCTCTTTCGGGGTAAGCTACGAATACAATACTATTAAAATTAACGATATGCCCCTTGGTGGTCGAATTACCTATGTTGCGGTATTGGTTCTGGTGCATCATTTTATTTTATTTAGTCTCGAAATATTCGACTTAAATCATACATTGTTATTCTTAAAAACAATGCTGTTTGGCGTTCTCTTTAGTACGCTGTTGATAATGGCCTCTTTGATATTGATAAGCTCAAGATCACGATGAGAAAAATACTTCTTTTAGGACTAGTATTGCTAACTGGAATTGTTTTTACAACCAGACTCTTTTACTTGCAGATTTACGACAACTCTTTTAAAAAGTTGTCGGAGAACAATGCGGTTAAAGTAGTTTACGATTATCCCGAACGCGGTTATATATTTGATCGCAACAACACTCTAATGGTCTCAAATCAACCCGCCTATGATGTTATGGTTATTCCGAGAAACATTAAAGATCTGGATACGTTATCGTTTTGTAAACTGCTAGATATTTCGCGAGAAGGCTTCGAAAAGAAGATGGCGCGAATCATTAACTATTCAAGAATTTTACCGCAAGTTTTTATTCCGCAACTCACCAAAGACGAATACGGATCGTTGCAAGAACACATGAACCAATACTCTGGTTTTTATATTCAAAAAAGATCCTTACGAGATTATCAGGTAGCGCATTCGGCTAGTGCCTTGGGCTTTATCGGTGAAGTTAATGACGCTATTTTAGACCAAAATCTGTACTATATTCAAGGCGACCTCATCGGAATGACAGGTGTAGAAAAACAATATGAAGACGAGCTTAGAGGTATAAAAGGTGTAAAATATATACAAAAGGACAAGTTTAACAGAGACATCGGAAAATACAAAGGTGGAGCCTTTGACACTATCCCTATACCAGGAAAAGACATCACTATTACTATTGATGCGAAACTTCAGGAATATGGTCAACTTTTGATGCAAAACAAAAGAGGAGGTATCGTTGCTATCGAACCCAAAACAGGCGAAATCTTATCACTTGTTACTGCGCCTTTTTATGACCCTGCCTTGATGGTAGGCCGTAAACGCTCCAGAAATTATACGCGATTATATTACGATTCTATTGCCAAACCTATGTTCGATAGAGTACTAGAGGGCCAATATCCGCCTGGGTCGCCATTTAAAGCATTAACTGCGCTTATTGGACTACAGGAAGGAGTAATAACCACAGACGAGCGTATTTCGTGCAGAGGGGCTTACCATTACGGAGGGAAAAAACCTTTAAGTTGTCATGATCATCGCAGCCCATTAGACCTGGTAGGAAGTATTGCTAATTCTTGTAACAGTTATTTCTGTACTGTATACAGAAGAACCATCGAGAAATTTGACAGCCCGCAAGAAGGAATGGACGTATGGCACGATCATTTGG
>QIIH01000437.1 GCA_003229235.1 Flavobacteriales bacterium
AGTCTGCCAATAATATGCCAAGCGGTATAGGTCGATTAATGGAGCCAATCGTCGTTTTTATTAGAGACGAGGTAGCTATTCCAAATATTGGTCAAAAAAACTATTCGCGTTTTATGCCCTTCTTATTAACCATGTTTTTCTTTATCTGGATTAACAACGTAATTGGGCTTATACCTTTTTTCCCTTTTAGTAGTAACTTAAGTGGAAACATTGCCTTTACCTTAACATTAGCGGTTATCACTTTCTTAATAACCTTATTTAATAGTAAAAAATATTATTGGAAGCACATGCTTTGGATGCCAGGATTACCGGTACCGATGAAATTGTTTTTAGCTCCAATCGAACTTATTGGGATGTTTGTTAAGCCAATCGCACTTATGGTACGTTTGTTTGCCAATATTACGGCAGGACACGTTATCGTGTTGAGCTTAATCTCCTTAATATTTATTTTCAAGTCGGTGTATATCGCTCCGATTTCTGTTGCCTTTACCTTATTTATTAGTGTAATTGAGATATTAGTAGTAGCAATTCAGGCTTATATCTTTACAATGCTTTCGGCAATGTATTTTGGTCAAGCCTTAGAAGAAGAACATTAATTAATTTTTAAATATTTAGACTATGAGTTTAGCATTAGTACAGGAAGCCGCAGTTAACTATGGAGCATTTGCTGCCATTGGAGCTGGTTTAGCCGCCATTGGTGGTGGTATCGGTGTAGGAAAAATTGGTGCAGCTGCTATGGAAGCTATGGCACGCCAACCTGAGATGCAAGGAAAACTTCAAGGATCTGCAATCGTACTTATCGCCTTTATCGAGGCGGTAGCACTTTTTGGGGTTGTTGTAGGGCTTCTAGGTGTCTTAAGTTAAAACTAAGAAGGATAGGTGTAACGGTTGGTTGCACCTATCCAATTTAAAAATTAATAAAGCACATACAATGGATTTAATCACACCAGAAATTGGTCTTATTTTTTGGACAGCGATAACCTTCGCAGCCCTTCTTTTTGTATTGAAAAAATTTGCTTGGAAGCCTATTTTAGGTGCGGTAAGCGCTCGTGAGGATTCTATTAAAGAAGCCTTAGCGTCTGCTGAAGCAGCCAAGTTAGAAATGCAAAATCTTACGGCCGATAATGAGCGAATCTTGCAAGAAGCTCGCGCAGAACGCGAAGGAATGCTTAAAGAAGCTCGTGAGATAAAAAACAAAATGATTACCGACGCTAAAGACGAAGCTAAAGATGTAGCAGACCAAATGATTGTGCAGGCGAAGGCGGCCATTGAGAGCGAAAAGAAAGCCGCAGTAGCAGAGCTTAAGAGCCAGGTTGCTAATCTTTCTGTTGACATTGCAGAGAAAGTAGTAAAAGGCGAATTGTCTGATAAAGCGAAGCAACTTAAGTTGGTAGAAGATTTATTAGGGGACGCTACCTTAAACTAATAATTGATGAACGCTAGTAAAGTAGGATTACGTTACGCTAAGGCAGTTATGCAACAGGCCACAGAAGACGGAAGTATCGAAGCGATATTTTCTGCCATGGTGGGGATGCAAAAAACCATAGAAGACAGCAAAGAATTACGAGTGGCTTTACAAAGCCCAGTGATAAGTGCTAGCGAAAAGCAAGCGGTGTTATTGGAGCTTTTTGGCGACAATCACGCTACTATTAAATCACTTATCGAAGTATTAGTAGCCAATGGCAGAACTAGCTCTTTAGGAGATGTTACTGGAGGATTTGTTGAACTTTATAACAAATCTAAAGGACTGCAAGTAGTAATTGTTACTACCGCAACAGCAATTACACCAGAGGTAGAAGCTAAAGTTTTGGCCAAGGCTAAAAAGCTTACAGGTAGTGATAATGTTACCTTAAAAAATGAGGTAGACGAAAGTATTATTGGAGGTTTTATCCTTAGAGCAGGAGACCTACAATACAACGCAAGTGTTGCTAATCAATTGAGCAACCTGAGAAAAGAATTTAGTAATAGTTTGTAAAAATTGATCGAAGCGAACAACTCCTTCGATAACAGTATATTAAAGTAATATGGCACAAGTTAATCCAGCCGAAGTTTCGGCAATTTTAAAGAAGCAACTTTCAGGTTTCGAAGCTAGCGCTTCGTTGAACGAAGTAGGAACAGTCCTTACTGTGGGTGATGGTATTGCCCGTGTATACGGCTTGTCTAATACTCAGTACGGAGAGCTTGTTGAGTTCGAAAGTGGTTTAGAAGGAATTGTACTTAACTTAGAAGAAGACAACGTAGGGGTAGTACTCTTAGGGCCTTCTTTAGACATTAAAGAAGGTGCAACCGTAAAACGCACACAACGTATTGCATCTATCCAAGTTGGTGAAGGCATTACAGGACGTGTAGTAAATACTTTAGGCCTACCTATCGACGGGAAAGGACCTATCACTGGAAAGACATACGAAATGCCTTTAGAGCGTAAAGCTCCAGGTGTTATTTATCGTCAACCAGTAAATGAGCCATTGCAAACTGGGATCAAATCTATTGATGCGATGATTCCTGTTGGTCGTGGACAACGTGAGCTTGTAATTGGTGACCGTCAAACAGGTAAAACTACCGTTTGTATTGATACCATTCTTAACCAAAAGGAATTTTACGATGCAGGGGAGCCTGTTCATTGTATTTATGTTGCTATTGGTCAAAAAGCATCTACTGTTGCAAACATCGCCAAAGTATTAGAAGATAAAGGAGCTCTTGCGTACACAACGATTGTTGCGGCAAATGCTTCAGACCCTGCAGCAATGCAAGTATACGCACCATTTGCTGGAGCGGCTATTGGAGAGTACTTCAGAGATACTGGGCGTCCTGCCTTGATTATCTATGATGATTTATCTAAGCAAGCAGTTGCGTATCGTGAAGTATCGTTATTATTACGTCGCCCTCCGGGACGTGAAGCATATCCTGGGGATGTATTTTACCTTCACTCTAGATTGTTAGAGCGTTCGGCTAAAGTAATTGCCGATGACGGAATCGCTAAAGAAATGAACGATTTGCCAGCATCTTTAAAAGAGATCGTAAAAGGTGGAGGTTCATTAACAGCCTTGCCAATTATCGAAACTCAAGCAGGTGATGTTTCTGCTTATATCCCAACTAACGTAATTTCTATTACAGACGGACAAATTTTCTTAGACTTAGATTTATTTAACTCTGGAGTTCGTCCTGCGATTAACGTAGGTATCTCTGTATCACGGGTAGGAGGTAATGCTCAGATTAAGTCGATGAAAAAGGTAGCGGGTACGCTTAAGCTAGATCAAGCACAATTTCGTGAATTAGAAGCTTTTGCTAAGTTTGGATCTGATCTTGATGCAGCAACTTTAAACGTAATCGAAAAAGGTAAGCGCAACGTAGAGATCTTAAAGCAAGCTCAAAACGATCCGTTTACGGTAGAAGACCAGGTAGCTATTATTTATGCAGGTTCTAAAAACTTGCTTAGAAATGTACCTGTAGAGAATGTAAAAGAGTTTGAAAGAGACTTTTTAGAGTTTTTAAACGCAAAACATCGCGATGTGTTAGATTCACTTAAGGCTGGTAAATTAACAGACGAAGTAATTGATACTTTAACTGCAGTTGCCGTCGATTTATCTAAAAAGTACAAGGCATAAGTAATGTTTAAAGCGTTTTAGGGAAGCTAGTTTTCTAACTCTAAGACTCAAGACTCAATACTAAAAAAGTATGGCCAATTTAAAAGAAATACGTAATAGAATTGCATCGGTATCAAGTACCATGCAAATTACTAGTGCCATGAAAATGGTTTCTGCGGCTAAGTTAAAAAAAGCTCAGGATGCTATCACTGCGATGCGCCCTTATGCTAATAAGCTTACCGAACTATTACAAAATCTTAGTGCGACATTAGAAGGTGATAGCGGAAGCAAGTTCGCCGATCAGCGCAAAGTGAACAAAGTGTTGCTTGTTGCAATTACGTCAAACAGAGGCTTAGCAGGCGCCTTTAACTCTAACATTGTTAAAGAATGTAAAGCTGCAAAAAATACTAGGTATGAGGGGAGAGAAGTTTCTTTTTTATCGATAGGGAAAAAAGGAGGCGATATTCTTAAGAAAACTGAAAATGTAATTGATTCTAACATCGAAATTTTTGACGATTTAACCTTTTCAAACGTTGCTGAGATAGCCGAATCGCTTATGGCTCAGTTTGAAGAAGAAGCTTTCGACAAAATCGTATTGGTTTACAATAAATTTAAAAATGCCGCGACTCAAATCGTAATGCACGAACAGTTCTTGCCAATTAAGCCTGCAGAGAAAACAGAGATTGATGATAGCACTACCGCTACAGATTACATCTTTGAACCATCAAAGAGCGAAATTGTAGAACAGTTAATTCCTAAGAGCTTAAAGACACAATTGTTTAAAGCTATTCGCGATTCTGTGGCTAGTGAGCACGGAGCCCGTATGACAGCGATGCACAAGGCAACCGATAACGCTGGAGAACTTAAAGATGCTTTAACATTAGAATACAACAAAGCAAGACAGGCTTCTATTACTGCAGAAATATTAGAAATCGTTGGAGGTGCAGAAGCCTTGAATGGATAAGCTATAAACATCATTAATTACAAGCCTCGCAAATTAGCGGGGCTTTTTTGTAACTTTATGGCAAGACTTTTGAATCACTAAGAATAAAACGATATGCGACTTACAAAATTTATCCTAATCGGTGTAGCGGCCTTATCTTCGCTTAGTATGTCTAAGTGTAGTGATAAAGGCTTTCAGGAAGACCCTCCTTTTGAGGTTGCATTTGCATATGCCCAAAAATGGGTAGCAGGTGTTAAGGAAGGTGGTTCGGGGATTAATGTGGTTTTCGATATTCAGAATTTGGAGCCTGGAGTACAACTCGATTCTGTATTCTATTTAACCCATAA
>QIIH01000303.1 GCA_003229235.1 Flavobacteriales bacterium
GAATCATCGGACTCCCACCACCAAGCTGACTCTTCTGAACATACACAGAGCCAGTACTCTCTAGTAAATCTGCAGAGGTTTGCGGATTTGCTATTAACATATCTTTTTGAGTCACACTAAGTACTCGCTGTGCCAAATCTCTTTTATTCTGAGCAAAACGCGAAACAGACAACACAACGGTCTCCAATTGATCTGCATTTAATACCATTCGCACCTCATTGTCTTGTGTTCTAATTTGTCCTTTGGTAATTATTGACGTTTCGTAAGAGAGATGTGAAAAAACGATACGCTCTATTTCTGTAAAGGCGTCCAAATCTGCGTAACCGTCAAAATCTGTTATAGTAGATGCGGTTTTGCTGCCATTATAAATAGCAACACCAACGATAGGCCGAGAATCGGAATGATCAATTACCTGAATTTTTTGCGCCAAAGTTGGTACGCAAAAATACAGTAAAAATGATAGTAATAAGTAGGCACGCATCTTATGAAAACAGTTGATTTAGTACAGAAAGCGACTTAGGTTCTTTATAGTTTTGCAAATGTAATTGATAATATTGCAAAAGCAAATTAAGAACGCGAACGCTTAAACGCTGTTGTTTGGTCAATTTAATACGGTTCATTGTATCAAATTCTATACCGAAAAACTGTTTGAAATGATCTACCGTTTCCCCACTTAAGCACAGAGGATCAATTCGTGAAGGCATAAAGACTCCTTCTTCTAGGTGAAAACACTCCTGATTTACCTCATGATCGTCAGGATAAAAACCAAGATGCCCGCTAAGTTGAAGTAAAAATAGGATATGAAAATTTGCAACTTCTTCGTTTACATCCAGCCATAAAAAAGAATTTTCTAAAAAATCAAAGAGGGAAGTATTCTGTTCTTCTTCTTGAATAGCCATTTGTAAAATTTCACTTAAAAACATTACCAAGCCTTGCTTTACCAAATTGGTATGTAAAGAAGTAAAAGAATGCAATAGCCTCGCTTCTTTTAAATATTCTAGCGTGCCTTTATCTTTGTGTTGTGCTTGTAATTCGAGAAGGGTTAATGGCAAAAACAGCGCTTTTTTGAGTTTGCCTTTTTTAGATTTGAGAATGCTTCTTAATAAATACGATTTAAGCCCTGCTTCGCGTGTAAAACAGCGTACAATAAGATCTGCTTCGCCATATTTTAAACTAGAAATTACGAGAGCAGGAGTTGTAATTTGCATTAACGTACAATCATAATTTTGCCTATTTTAGTTTCTAAGCCATCCTTTGTGGTTGCCAAAATAAAATAGACCCCCGAGCGCACTTTGTACTTGCCAAAAGCAGTAGTGTCCCATTGTATGCTTCCACCTTCAGACCGCTCTTCGTACACCAAATTGCCTTCCAAATCGGTAATTTTTACATTGGCATCTGCTGTAAGGCCATCGATAGTCACGGGACCCATATATTCTGGTCTAACGGGGTTTGGAAAGGCGTATAAACCTTCTAAATCGTCACGTGGAGCGGTGGCAGTACCATTAAAAGCTACTAAACCGTTAACAGTAGCAAAATATACGCGTCCGCTTTGCGGATCGATAGCAATATCTTGAACGTTATTTGAGGGCAAAGGTGAATTGTCCTTAGTAAATTGCAGCAGCGTTTCTTGGCCGTTGGCCGAAAAATAAAAAACTCCCGAGGTTGCCGTTGCTACCCATTTATTATTAGAACCGTCTGTCTGGATGTCTGTTATGGGTTGATCAAAAAGCAATTCTTGCGGCACTCCATCTTCTAGAATAATGATTTGATTAGAATCGATACTTGCACCTTCTTGAAAAATTCCGCCTACGTTAAAAAAGACTCTTAGTCCTTGAGTGGTTCCTATCCAAAGACGATTATTGTTATCAAAAGACAGAGCTCTTACATCATTAAAAGGTAAGTTTCCGCTACCTACTCCTTCTGCAATCCTCTTAAAAGCTCCAGAATTTGGGTTAAAAGCGATCACCCCATTTTGGGCAGACCCAAAAAAGACAAAACCTTCTCTACTTATTTTTAATTCGGTAAGTGCTAAATCGCCATCCGGGAGAATCGGATCCAGATTAAAAGAGGTAATGCTTGTTCCACTCAACCTTTTAAGCCCGTCTGACACTCTAGATTGTACAAACCACAGATTGTCTTCTCGATCAAAATCTGCTCCATATATTCTCACATCAGTGGCCTCAGGTGACGTGCTTTCTAAAGCCGAATTTGTATTATTTAAGAGTGTTTCTGGCAGTCCAGCATTAAATCTTAGAAGGCCTTGATTATAAGAACTCATATACACTTGCGAGGTGTCTCTTGGATTAATTGTAACATTTACTAAATCGTTGGCTTGAGATATCTCGTCGTAAGAAAAACTCGTCCATGCATTGTTAACCAAATGGCTAAGGCCAAATCTACTTAATGGGAAAGGGTTAAAAGAAACTGTAATATCTCCAAAAACAGTCCACAATTGTCCGGGAGCCGCATCTATTGCAAAAGAACTGTTCCTAAGCGGACCATCGGGTAGTATTTGCGTTGCCATATTGCTTCCAAAAGGCACCGATAATACACCAAAATCGCGAGTACCTAAAAATGCCACATCATCTTTTGCGATAGCCGCTCTAACGTCTAATGCAAAGTCATCAACAGTATCTATTAGTGCTACTTTCACAAAGTCGGTATTATAAATATGCACTTCACTAGACGTGGTAGCAATTAAATACTGTTCGTTAGCTTTAAAATCAATAATTCCACTTGCGGGAGTGAGGGTTTCTAAGGTAGTAGGGCTTGTCCCATCAAAAATCGAGATATTCCCTCCAAAACGTGCTACATAAAGATTCCCGGCAAAACTAACAACGCCTCTACCTGCTGCTCCAATTGCCGTATTCCATTGGTTAAAATCGATTAAATTGTCGTTTGCTTGAATCGCTTGTTTTAGCCCATCGTTAGAAGTTGCATAAATAAAGCCATCGTGAACGGTCAATTGTGTTATTCGCAGGCGACCTCCACCCGGGCCGATAAAAAATGTGTCACCAAATTGGAGCAAGGATAAGTCATATTCAGAAATTCCAAAGTCTGAACTTATATAAACAATGTCCTCAAACTCATAAAAATGATTAATTCTTTTCTCGTCTGGCGGAATCGTAGGTTTATCAAATATATCGACGACAGTAAGTATTCTTCCATCGTCGTGAATTACTTCGACAAGACCATTGGCATACCCTAATAATGTTAATTCGAAGGCTTCGCTATAATGAATTGAAGAAATATCTTCGCCCGATAAGCCCTGCACAGACGAAGTCGTGGTAAGATCGTTGGTAGTTAGATCGTATTCAAAATAGGCATTTTGCGCGGCTGCATAAATTTGATCAGGCCCTTCGGCCAAATCAACAATGTTGTTATAAGAAAACAATCCGAGCCAGGAATCTTCGAAAGATTGCCCAAAGCTAGTCTGGCATAACCATAAAAGAGTTGCTGTAAGTAGCAATCGCATCGCGTAGGAGTTTGTTTTAAATAACACGCTAAAATAAGATTTATTGTAAGCAAAGATTGTTTAAACTAGTTATTAAACCACACCTTGTGCTAACATAGCGTCTGCGACTTTTACAAAACCAGCCACATTAGCTCCTTTCACGTAGTCTACATAACCATCACCGTCTTTACCATAAGTAACACAGGCTTCGTGTATATCGTTCATAATAGCGTGAAGCTTTTGGTCTACTTCTTTTGCCGTCCAGTTAAAACGCAACGAATTTTGTGACATTTCTAAACCAGAAGTAGCAACACCTCCAGCATTTGAAGCTTTGCCCGGTGCAAATAATACTTTTGCCCTAATAAACGCCTCGACAGCATCTGGTGTACAAGGCATATTGGCTCCTTCACTAACACAAATAACGCCATTTGCTACTAAGCCTTCGGCTTCTTCTTTATTTAGTTCGTTTTGAGTGGCACATGGTAAGGCAATATCACCGTCCATACCCCATGGACGCTCCCCTTTAAAGTATTTGGCAGAAGGGTATTGGTTAACGTATTCAGAAATACGCCCACGCTTTTCATTCTTAAGATCCATGATAAAGGCTAGCTTGTCGCTATCTATACCGTGTTCATCGTAAATAAATCCTCCAGAATCAGACATGGTAAGCACTTTAGCGCCTAGCTCGGTAGCTTTTTGTGTAGCAAACTGTGCTACATTTCCGGAACCGGAAACCAAAACACGCTTACCTCTAAAGCTCTCTCCACGTGTTTCTAACATGTTTTGCGCAAAATATACGTTTCCGTAGCCAGTAGCTTCTGGGCGTATCAAAGAACCTCCAAAACTTAGGCCTTTACCTGTTAAAACTCCTGTAAATTCGTTGCGAATACGCTTATACTGGCCAAACATATAACCAATTTCGCGACCACCTACCCCGATATCACCAGCAGGAACATCTGTATTTGGGCCAATATGACGTGATAATTCGGTCATAAAGCTCTGGCAAAAGCGCATCACTTCTGCATCGCTTTTACCCTTAGGGTCAAAATTAGCTCCTCCCTTTCCTCCGCCCATTGGCAGGGTAGTTAAACTATTTTTAAAGATTTGCTCAAACCCTAAAAACTTTAAAATACTCAAATTAACTGATGGATGAAATCTGAGACCCCCTTTATAAGGTCCAATCGCCGAATTAAATTCGACACGATACGCCTTGTTTACTTGAATGTTTCCTTGGTCGTCTGTCCATGATACTCTAAACATTATAGTGCGTTCTGGCTCTACCATACGCTCTAAAAGCATAGCATTCTGATACTTTTCGTTTTCTTCGATAAACGGGATTACAGTTTCTGCCACTTCGGTTACAGCCTGCATAAACTCAGGTTCGTTGGGGTTTTGCTGAGCAACTTTGTCGATAAAATCTTGGATACTTTCTTTCATCTGTTACGATTCGTTTGTGAGTCTATGTTTTAACAATAGACAACAGTTTATTCAATTTAGAGCAATATTGCTGTTTTCAAATTATGACGCTACTATCGGGTTTAACCCCTAAACTTAGTACGAAAACGACACTAATCGCTTATAAAACTAAATCGTTTTCGAAAACTCAGCAAAGATACCTTTTATGCCAATATTCTCCGCGATATTTGAACATAATTAGCAGTTTATTGCTCCTAAATTTCCTTGTTAGATATGTTTTTATATATTTGCTAAGTTTCAAATCAAATCCGTAATACAATGAAAGCCAGATATAGCCTCTTGGTCTTCGTCTTATTTATATTCGGACAACCTACAGTACTTGGCCAATTAGGCTTTTCTCACGAAGTGGGAATTGTTGTTGGTCCTGTAGCATTTCAGTCTGATTATGGTCTGCGCAATAATTTTGAATCCGATCAAGGAAATATCGG